>CADBQT010000119.1 GCA_902796875.1 uncultured Eubacteriales bacterium | reverse complement strand
TGAGGTGGCCGGTCTTCAGCGGATCAAAGAAAACAACGTCATCAAGGTCCGGGCCCTGGTCACCGAGTGGAACGGCATGAAGCAGCTTCGGATCACCAGGATCCGCATGACCGGAGCCCAGGACGAGATCGACATGACCGACTACATCAAGGCTGCCCCGGAAAAGCCGGAGGACATGTACGCCTTCCTTCACGGGCGGGCATCCGCCTTTGGGGACGATGACCTCCGCCGCCTTTGCACCAGGATCCTGGAAGCCCGGAGGGACAAACTCATGTATTACCCGGCGGCCCAGAAGAACCACCATGCGGAGCTGGGCGGCCTGCTGTATCATATGAAACGGATGCTCATGATGGCCGAGCGGGTCTGCGAGGTGTACACCAATCTGGACCGTGAACTGCTCATGGCCGGCGTGATTCTCCACGACATCGAGAAGATCGACGAGATCCAGGCCAACGAGCTGGGGATCTCCCCCGGATATTCCTTCGAGGGCAAGATGCTGGGCCATCTGGTCCTGGGCGTCCGGGAAATGGAAAAGGAATGCGAGGCCCTGAACATCCCCCGGGAGAAGGCGGTCATGATCGAGCACATGCTCCTCTCACATCACTACGAGCCGGAGTACGGAAGTCCCATCCGGCCCCTGTTCCCCGAGGCGGAGATGCTCCACTACCTGGACATGATCGACGCCAAGATGTTCGACATGGAGGAGATCATCGCCAAGACGGAGCCGGGCCGGTTCAGCGAACGGATATGGACGTTGAACAACCGGACTCTGTACCGGCGTGAAGACGCAAAGGCAGAGGCCGCAGAGATGACCCCGACTTCAGAGGTCCCAGAGAACGGAGAGATCGATGATTAAACTTCCCAAGGAAATCCAACAGATCATGAATAAACTCACGGCGGCGGGCTACGACGTGTACTGCGCCGGCCAGTGCATCACCGCCGGAGAGATCGGCGAAGAACCCCAGGATTGGGACCTTTATACGGACTGCCCCCAGAAGGAGTTCCGGGAGATGTTCCCGGACGGGGAGGCTCTGGGCGCCCGGACGACCCGGCTGGATCACACCGAATATGTGGAGTACGACGATCTGAACATCGCCGACCAGTACGAGGGAATCATCGCCGACGTGGTCACCATGAAGGGGACCATGGAGGAACAGCTGGACGTCTACGACTTCACTTGCGAAGCTATCGCCCAGAATCCCCAGAAGCCCCTGATCGATCCTCACGGCGGCATGGCCGACATCCGCAAGAAGCTTCTTCGCCCTGCGGGAGATATCGAAGAGCGGTTCCGCAAATCCCCCATCAAGATCCTGCGGGCCCTGCGGTACGTGGGTCTTTACGGGTTCGACCTGACCAGGGAGCTGTCGGAGATCATCGCCAGGAATGCGGATCTGCTGAAGCAGGCGGATAAAGAGGAGGTCCTCTATGAGTTCGCCCTGATCATCAACGGCAACCACGCCGGGAAGTTCCTGAAAATGCTCAAAGGGCTGGGCCTGCTTCCCGGGATCATCGGCGACGAAGGCCAGGCCGGGGACAGAAGAGAGCGGAGCGACTACGACATCCTTTCGGACAACATCGACCGGATCAAGCACATCCCTCTTCGGAGGATGGGCCTGTTCTACATCTGCTTCGACCACAGGTACAAGAAAGCGGTCCAGTATCTTCCCCACGAGGAGCTGGACATGGAATACCTGCTGGACGCGAAAAAGTTCCTGCCCAAGCTCTACTTCTCCGCCGACGAGACCAGCCTGAAGCGGTTCATCTACAAGTGCGGCGACTGGGATAAGTACAACTTCATGGACAAGCTGTCCAAGGCCCAGGTCATCGTCTACGACTACAACAACATGCGGATCACCGGCCGGGATGAGGTCCTGAAGAAGGTCCTCCACGAGCGGCAGCCCATCTTCGCCGAGGATCTGCGCATCGATGCGGACGATATCATCGAGGCGGGGATCACCGATGATCCGGAGCGGGCCGACGAGCTGTGGCACATGCTGCCGGACGTGGTCCACGAGGACCCGGCCTTAAACGATCGGGAGAAGCTGCTGAAGTTCGCCAAGAAGTTCCACAAGAGCCGTTTCCGAGCGGCTTTCCGGGAAGTCAAGTGGCTGAGATAATCGAGATATTACGATGAAGACGGAATACACCGGAGTGATCCGGGAAATGATTTTTCATAACAAAGAAAACGGCTATACTGTGGCCGTTTTTGAATCGGAGGAAGACGCTTTCACCATCGTGGGCAACATTCCCCATGCCGCCGTGGGCAAGACCTACCTCCTCCACGGGAAC
>CADBQT010000118.1 GCA_902796875.1 uncultured Eubacteriales bacterium | reverse complement strand
GTCTCGTTCCTCATGCAGCTGAAGCTGGTCTTGTCGATGGGCTCGAACTTGCCGATGGCTTCCGCCACGGAGGGAATGGTCTCTCCGATGCCTTTGGTGTACTGCTGGGTCACGATGTGGGGAATGCCCAGTTTCTTCATGCCTTCCGCCAGACGGCACACCTTGTCCTCCAGCACCTGCTTGTCCTGCATGACCGGCATCAGCTTTTCCTGATAGTCGATCACAATGAAGATGCAGTCGTCACGGTTCATCAGTTTCATGTCGTCCTCCTATCCCAGGTTCCAGGTTTTGATTTTTTCGATCTTATCGTAATCGGTCAGATCCGTCTGGATGGGGGTGATACTGGCGTAACCGTTCTGGTTGGCCATCACGTCCACGTCCTCCGGCAGATCGTCGTAGTGCTTCGGTGTTCCCGTGTAGTGGAAGGTCCCCGGGATCCGGGCTTTCTCCCCGTCGTCCAAAGGCACAAAGATCTCGATGTATTTCCGATGACCCAGCCGGGTGTACATCAGGCCTTTGACCTCATCCTTGGGACGGTTGGGCACGTTGATGTTCAGCACCGTCTTGTGGTCCGCTTCGCCGGCTTCGATCTGAGCGGCCAGTGCCTTTGCGGCATTCACCGCCAGCTCGCAGGCGTAATCGAAGTGCTCCGCGTGGTGGCTGTCCACCGACACGGCCACGGAAGGCACGCCGTTCAAGCACCCTTCCAGGGCTCCGGCCACCGTTCCCGAATAGAGGGTGTCCGTTCCCAGGTTGCCGCCGTGGTTGATCCCCGAAAACACCATGTCGATGTGGATCCCTTCCTGTTCCAGAAACTCCAGGCCGATCTTGACGCAGTCCGCCGGCAGACCCGACGTCTGCCAGGTGATCTCCACGTTCTCCAGCTCCGACTCGGTCACGGTGATGGGCTCGGCCACGGTGATCCCCTGGCTGGAGGCGCTCCGCTGTCCGTCCGGCGCGCACACATAGATGTTCGCTCCGGCGTCCTGGTGCAATGCCTTCGCCAGTTCTTTCAGTCCCCGGGCTTCCACCCCGTCATCATTTACGATCAGTATGTTCATCAATTGTTCCGGCTCCCCTCGTGTTTCGTCAATGACCGTATTATACGCCAAGACGGTGTTTTGTTCAACATATAGTTGACCAATGCGGTCAAGTTAGTGGCGTCGGGGACGGCTCCCATCAGACCACCGGATCCGTGTGCCAGATCTTCTCGGCATATTCCTTCACGGCACGGTCGGCGGCGAACCGCTCTGCCTTTGCGATATTGGTGACGGACATGGAGCCCCACCGCATCCGGTCTTCGTAGGCGGCGCGGATATCGTCGTGGGCCCGGCAGTAGTCCTCGAAATCGTAGAGGCACATGTAGGGGTCGGCGATGCTGTAGGTCGGCTTGAGGAGATATTCCTTGATGTGCTCGAAGGAACGTCCGTAGAAGCCCTCGGAGAGACGGTCAACGGCCGCCTTCAGGTTCCGGTTCATCTGGTAGAGGATCCGGCTGTCATAGCCTTCCCTCAGATGGGCCGCCACTTCGTCCGCACGCTGGCCGAAGATGAAGATGTTCTCCTCGCCGACGGCTTCGTGCATTTCCACGTTGGCGCCGTCCATGGTGCCGATGGTCACCGCCCCGTTGATCATCATCTTCATGTTTCCGGTGCCGCTGGCTTCCTTTCCGGCCAGGGAGATCTGCTCGGAAACTTCCGTCGCCGGCATGAGGCGTTCGGCCATGGAGACACGGTAGTTTTCCAGGAAGAGGACCCGAAGCTTCTTGGAAATCACCGGATCCTTCTCGATCTCTTTGCCCAGGTGCCAGATCAGCTGGATCACATCCTTGGCCACGTAGTAGTTGGGGGCCGTCTTGGCGCCGAACAGATAGGTCTCGGGACGGACGTCCAGATCCGGGTTCTCCCGAAGCTGGTTGTACCGGTCGATGATCTGCAGGGCGTTCAGCAGCTGACGCTTGTACTCGTGGAGCCGCTTGGCCTGCACGATGAACACGGAATCGGGATCCAGTTCGGTCCCGGTATTCTTCTTCACGTAGTCGGCGAACCGGGCCTTGTTTTCCCGCTTGATCTCATCCAGGCGGGCGATGACGCTCTTGTCCTCCCGGAACTTGACGAAATCACCCAGCTTGGTCCAATCCCGATGGTAGCCGGTACCGATGGTCTCATCCAGCAGGGCCGCCAGACCCGGGTTGGACTGGCAAAGCCAACGGCGGTACGCGATGCCGTTGGTCACGTTGGTGAACATGTCCGGCCATGCCTGATAGAAATCGTTGAACAGATCGTTGGCCAGGATGTCCGAATGGAGTCCGGACACACCGTTGATGTGATGGGAACCCACGATGGACAGATTGGCCATCCACACCTGGTGGTCGTTGAGAGGCGCCATATAGTTGATCTTACCCTCGTCTCCCGGGAACTTCTCTCTCATCTCCTCGCGGAAACGACGGTCGATCTCCTCGATGATCGCGTAGATCCGGGGCATCATCACCCGGACCATCTCGCTCTTCCACTTCTCCAGAGCCTCGGCCAACACCGTGTGGTTGGTGTAGGAAATGGTCCGCTTCACCAGATCCCAGGCGTCATCCCAGCTGTAGCCATAGTCGTCCATAAGGAGACGCATGGTCTCGGGGATGCAAAGGGCAGGGTGAGTGTCGTTGGTATGGATGGAGACCTTCTCCGGCAGGTTGTCCAGCGTCCGGTGGAGCCGGTAGTGGTCTCTCAGGATGTTCTGGCAGCTGGCGGAAACCATGAAGTACTGCTGCTTGAGGCGCAGTTCCTTACCTTCTTCGATGTTGTCCGCCGGATACAGAACCTTGGTGATCAGCTCCGCCCGGTTGTTTCTCTGGGCGGCTTTGGTGAAGTCGCCGCTGTTGAAGGAAGCCATGTCGAATCCTTCGTAGTCCCGGCACCGCCACAGACGCAGCTTGCCCACCGCTTCCGTATCGGCTCCGCTGATGTACATGTCGTAGGGAACGGCTTCCACGAATTCCTGATCCGTCAGCCGGCTCTTCAGACCGTCATCGGTCCACATCTCTTCGTAGTTTCCGTAAAAGCCCACCCGGAAGGTCTCGTCTTCTCTGGCGTTGAGCCATACCCGTCCGCCGGGGAGCCAGTTGTCCGGCATCTCCGCCTGCCATCCGTCGATGAGCTTCTGGCGGAAGAGTCCGTACTCGTAGCGAAGGCTGAAGCCGGTGGCGTCGTAGCCCTGGCTGGTGAGGGCATCCAGGTAGCAGGAGGCCAGACGACCCAGGCCGCCGTTGCCCAGACCGGCATCCGGCTCCTCGTCATAGAGCTCCTCCAGATCCATGCCCCGGGCGTCCAGGATGGACTGGACCATCTCCGTTTCCCCCAGGTTGTACAGGTTGTTCTTCAGGGACTGGCCCATGAGGAACTCCATGCTGATGTAGTAGATCTTCTTTTTGCCCTCGTCGGAGAGCTGACCTTTACGGACCTTTTTGTTAAAGTTCCACCGTTTCTGCAGCAGCTGGTGGTTCACCACCGTGGCCACAGCCTTGTACATCTCCGTGGCGTCCGCCTGCTCGAAGGTGGTGTGATATTTGTTCTCCAGACATTCGATCAGGTCCTCCCGGAACGCGATCATGTCGTGGGCCTGTTTTCTTTTTTCCATCAGTTTCATGCTTACTCTTTTCCTCCCATCAGTTCTTCATACATACGGATGTATTCCTGCGCGGCCTTTTTCCAGCCGAAATTCAGCTTCATGTCGTGGTCCACCAGGGCCGTCCAGTCTTTGGGGTTCCCGTAGACACCCACGGCGGTGGCCACCGTATGGTAGAGACCCTCTCCGCTGTAGTCGGCGAAGACGAAACCGTTGCCTTTGCCCAGACGGCAGTCCCGAATGGAGTCCGCCAGACCTCCCGTCTGCCGGACGATGGGCACCGTCCCGTAACGGCAGGAGATCATCTGCGCCAGCCCGCAGGCCTCGCTTCTGGAAGGCATGAGGAATATATCCGCTCCGGCGTAGATCCGCCGGGAAACGCCTACGTTGAATTCGATCATACAGACCGCCTTGTCCGGGTGGCGATGCTGAAGGCCCCGGAAGAACTCTTCGTATTTCTGGTCTCCCGTGCCCAGCAGGATGAACTGGACGTCCATGTCGTTCAGCACCCGGTCCAGGGAATCCACCACCAGGTCCATTCCTTTGGCCGCCACCATCCGGGTGATCATGGCGATCACCGGCACGTCCCGCACCGGAAGTCCCAGGGACTCCTGCAGATCCGCCTTGCAGACCGCCTTGCCCTCAGGCTTTCTCCAGGAATAGTTGGCCGGGATGGCCTTGTCCTTGGACGGGTTGTAGCTGACCGTATCGATGCCGTTGAGGATCCCCCGCAGCTTCCCTTCGTTCTTTCGCACAATGGGGTCCAGCCCAAAGGAGAACTCCGGCCGCTTCAGCTCCTCCGCATAGGTGGGGCTGACGGTGGAGACGATGTCGGAGCACTCGATGGCGCCCTTCATCAGATTCACATCGCCGCCGTATTCCACCAGGTGGCAGTGTTCATAGGGCAGGTCCACGATGTCCCCCAGGACGTTGGTGCCGTACCGGCCCTGATACTCGATATTGTGAATGGTAAAGATGGTCTTGGTGAAGGTCCTCCGGTACACGGCGTACTGATACACCGGGACCAGAGCCGTCTGCCAGTCGTTGGCGTGGATGATGTCCGGCACAAAGTCCATGAACTCCAGGGCTTCGAACACGGCCTTGGAGAACCAGGTGAACCGTTCGCAGTCATCCCCGTATCCGTAGAGGCCGTCCCGTCTGAAGTAGTATTCGTTGTCCAGGAAGTAATAGATCACGCCTTCCCACTCCAGCCGGAACACGCCCAGGTGCTGGTTCCGCCAGGATACAGGCACGGACTTGTCCCCGAGAAACTCCATCTTCTCTCGGAATTCCTCTCCCACTTTGCCGTGCAAAGGCAGGACGACCCGGCAGTCCACATCCTGTTGTTTCCGGGCGTTCAGGCTTTTGGGCAGGGCGGATGCCACCTCGCCCAGACCGCCCGTATGCACAAAGGGCACAGCCTCCGGAGTGACAAACAGGATCTTCGTCTGTTCTTTTTTCTCTGTCACGACTTTCTCTCTCCTTGCAAATAGTGAAGCGCACGGCCCAATGGAACGTTGCGCGTTTGGTTTCTTTAGTCTATAATATGTTCAACATCGGCATGGATGCCGAAAAAACCATTTCACGATTATACCATGTTTCCCTCGTCGATGCGAGGAGATATTCAAAAAACTGCGTTTATATCGCTTGAGAGGACCTAAGAGGAGGATGAACTAAACATGAGCGAGAGAAAACAGATCGTGGCTATGCTCCTTGCCGGCGGGCAGGGAAGCAGGCTGGTGCCCCTGACCAAATCCACAGCCAAACCGGCGGTGCCTTTTGGTGGTAAGTACCGGATCATCGACTTCCCTCTGTCCAACTGTGTCAACTCCGACATCGACACGGTGGGCGTCCTGACTCAGTATCAGCCCCTGGAACTGAACGACTACCTGGGCCGGGGAGAGCCCTGGGACATGAACCTGAAGTTCGGCGGGCTTCACGTGCTGCCTCCCTACGAGGGAGAGGAAGGAGCCGACTGGTTCCTGGGCACGGCCAACGCCATCTACCAGAACCTGCGGTTCATCCGTCAGTACAATCCCAGTTATGTGCTGATCCTGTCCGGTGACCACATCTACAAGATGGACTACCGGATCATGCTTCAGGAGCACATCGAAAACAACGCGGACTGCACCATCTCCGTCATCGACGTTCCTCTGGAGGAGGCCAGCCGGTTCGGCATCATGACCACCGACAGCACGGGACGGATCACGGAGTTCAATGAAAAGCCGGAGCATCCCAACAGCACTCTGGCCAGCATGGGCGTGTACATTTTCAGCACGGACAAACTGATCCAGTACCTGACCGAGGACGATCTGGACCCCGAGTCGGACAGCGACTTCGGCAAGAACGTCATCCCCAGGATGCTCAACGCGGGGCAGCGGATGTTCGCCTATCTTTACGGCGGCTACTGGAAAGACGTAGGGACTCTGGATTCCTTCTGGGCGGCCAACATGGACGCTCTGGGAGACAACCCGGATCTGTTCCTCAACGATCCGGCCTGGCGGATCTACTACCGCCACCGGAACACCCATCCCGAATACATGGCCCCCACCGCACACGTGGTGAACTCCATCACCGGTGACGGCGGCTCACTCTACGGATCGGTGGCCAACTCGGTCATCTCCAGCGACGTATTCATCGATACGGATGCAACGGTCAATGACAGCGTGGTCATGGCCCTGGGCAAGATCGGCAAAGGCACCCGCATCGAACACGCCATCATCGGCTATGAGGCGGTCATCGGAGAAAACGTGGTCATCGGAGAACCTCTTTCGGGCGGCAGCGCTCTGACCGTCCTGGGCCCCGGGGTGCACATCCCCGATGGAACCGTCATCCCCGCCGGAAGCGTGCTTTCCGTCGATGACATGCCGGGAGGAGATGGCACCGGCGACGGCGCAAGCGCTGAAGAGAAAGGAGGCAGATAGCATGGATGCTGCTGGAATCATTATTGCGGACAACATTGCAGATCTTTCGCCGGAGCTGACGCAGCAGCGCACCCTGGCGGCTGTCCCCTTCGGAGGGAAATACCGGCTGATCGACTTCGGCCTTTCCAATATGGTCAACGCCGACATCAGCACTGTCGGACTCATCATGCATCAGCAGTACGACAGTGTCATGCATCACGTCCAGTCCGGCGCCGAGTGGGACCTGGACCGGAAGCGGGGAGGCCTGCGGTATCTGCCGCCCCTCAGCTCTGCGGGAAGCACTCTGACGGAACACACCCGGGTTGAGGCCCTGCGGAACAACCTGTTCTATCTCCGCCAGATGAACGAGAAATACGTGGTCATCTGCGGATCCGGATATGCGGGCAGCGTGGACTTCCGCGCCCTGCTGGACGATCACATCGAGAAGGACGCATTCATCACCTGCTTCTTCTCCAACAATGTGGCCAACGCCACTCCCCTCCATCAGCGGATGGGGCTGGTCACCGATGAGGACGGCAGGATCCGTTCCTTCGATGCCGCCCAGCGGGAAGCTCTGGCCAGCGAGTCCACCATGTCCACGGTGGTCATCGCCAGACAGGATCTCATCGATCTCATCGAATGGCTGGATCATCTCCCCGGCACATGTTCACCGACGGAGACTCTCCAGCGGATCATCGACGAGAGAAAGGTCTACGCCCACATCACCGATGAACTGGTCATCTATCTGGAGGATCTGCCCGGTTACCTGAGCGGAAACCTGTCTCTTCTCCAGTACGAGGTCCGGCGCGATCTGTTCCATGCCCCGACGGGACCTGTGGTCACCAAGACCAAGGACAGCCCGGCGACCCGGTACAGCGAGACCGCCAATGTGACCAACTCGGTCATCGCCGATGGAGCCATCATCGAGGGCGAAGTCCGCAACTCGGTGATCTTCCGGGGCGCCCGCGTCAAGCGGGGCGCCGTGGTGGAAAACAGTGTCATCATGCAGGATTCCACCGTGGGTGAAGGCGCTCACCTGAACCACGCCATCCTGGACAAAGAGGTCATCATCAATGACGGACGCTTGCTTTCAGGATATCTGACCCACCCGTTCTACTGTAAAAAAGGCGAACGCATCTGATCATGATCAAAGTTATTCACGATACTACCGTTACAACGCGATTTCGGGATCCGGCCGGTGCAAGCCAGGCCGGATCTCCTGTTCATCTGACTGTTCTCCTCTCGGGTGAACCCGAGGGGGCGATCCCCGTTCTCTGCATCCGCTTCGACAAGGACGGATCCACTCGGGAGGTCCCCATGGCGCCGGCAGGCGATGGGACCCATGCGGCTTTCGACGGGGCCCACACTCACTACGGATCGTCGGCTTACGACGACCCGGCGGCCCGCCCCGGCTTCGGCGCTTTTTCCGCCGACTTTACCCCCGAGGAGACGGGCCTCTACTGGTATTGGTTCCAGATCCGCCAGGATGACATCGACGGCCACACCATGGCCACCGTGGGCCGGGGAGACGGAGGATGCGCCGTCCTCACCGACGAGCCCCGGGCCTGGCAGATGACGGTCTATGAACCGGCCTACGCTGATCCGGACTGGATCTGGGGCGGCGTCTATTACCATGTCTTCGTCGACCGTTTCGCCGCTTCCGGGGAGCCGATCCACATGGACGGCAAGATCACCCGGGACGACTGGGGCGGCATGCCCGAGTATCTCCCCAACGAAAACGGGGAGATCATGAACAACGATTTCTTCGGCGGCAATCTGGAAGGCCTTCGGGAAAAGCTTCCCTACCTGGCTGATCTGGGCGTGACCTGCATCTACCTCAGCCCCATCTTCGAGGCCTTTTCCAGCCACAAATACGACACCACCGATTACATGAAGGTGGATCCCATGTTCGGGGATGAGGAAGGATTTACCCGCCTTTGCGCAGAAGCGGCAGAGATGGGCATGCGCATCATCTGCGACGGCGTCTTCTCCCATACCGGAGCGGACTCCCGCTACTTCGACATCTACGACCGGTACGGCGACGGTGCCTATAACCATCCCGACTCCCCCTACCGGGACTGGTACTATTTCGAAGAGGACGGCGGATACCAGAGCTGGTGGGGCTTTTCGACCCTGCCCCGTATCCGCAAAGACAATCCCGCCTACCAGGAGTTCATCACCGGCGAGAACGGCGTTATCCGCCACTGGCTGCGGGCCGGAGCCTCCGGTTGGCGGCTGGATGTAGTGGATGAGCTTCCCGTGGATTTCGTGGAGAAGCTGACCGCCGGCGCAAAGGCAGAAAAAGCCGACGCCCTCGTCCTGGGCGAAGTCTGGGAGGACGCCTCCTCCAAGATCGCCTACGAAGAACGAAAGAACTACTTCGAAGGAAACAAGCTGGACTCGGTGATGAACTATCCCCTCCGTCAGGGGATCATCGACTTCGTCCGGAACGGAGATGCCCGGGCCATTTCCCGGCCGGTCTCCACCATCCTGGAAAACTATCCCGCCCGGGTCGTCCACTCCCTGATGAACCTTCTGGGAAGCCACGACACGGACCGGATCATCACCGCTCTCGCCGGACAGCGTCTGGGCCCTGATGCCACTCGGGAGATCAAGGCGGTCACCGCCATGGATCCCCAGGCCTGGGCGACCGGCATCCGCCGGCTGAAGATGGCCGTGGTCCTGCAGATGACTCTTCCCGGCGTCCCTTGCGTCTACTACGGGGACGAGGCCGGCATGGAGGGGTACAACGATCCCTTCAACCGGAAGTGTTTCCCCTGGGGCCACGAAAACAAAGAACTTCAGGACTGGTACCGCCGGGTGATCGCCATCCGCCGGGAAAACCACGTATACAAAAAAGGAGCCTATCGGCTCCTGTCTGAGGAGAACGGCCTCTATGCCTTTGCCCGGACCGACGGGGAGTCGCCCACCGGCTCCGACGCCTCGGCAGCCACCGGCTCCGACGCCTCGGCAGCCACCGGCTCCAACGCTTCGGCTACCCTGATCACTGCAGCCAACTGCGGCGGTGAGCTCCAGTATCTCCGCCTTTTCGGAACGTGGACCGATCTGCTCACCGGCAAGACCTATGAAGACGATGTTCCCGTCCTGCCGGGCCAGGCCATGATCCTGAAACAGTAGCCGGGAAGCAAATGTCAACATTTTTGGCCTTTTCGACTTATGAACGGGGCATGTCTTCCGGCGTCATCCGCCAGCTCCAGTTGCCACCGATGGTTCCGGGCACGTTGACCCGGGCGTCGCTGCCCATCTCCAGGTAGTCCTGCAATGGGATCAGGGTCAGCCTGGCCCGGCTTCCCAGCACCCTGGCCAGGAGTCCCCG
>CADBQT010000117.1 GCA_902796875.1 uncultured Eubacteriales bacterium | reverse complement strand
TTCATGTCGTCGGGAAAGCCCATGATGCTGCCGATGGCCTTATCGTGGAGGAGCAAAGCCTGAGAGATCTCGATCAGCCTTTCCCGGAGGGTGTCATTCTGAAGATACGCTCTCGCCTCCTCCAGATCCCGGATGGCGTAGTACCGGGTCAGGCTGCTTCTGCCCAGACCGTCGATCTGGGGGAAGATGTACCACATCCAGTGACTGGTCTTCCTGCCCCGTCGGATCTCCTCCAGGGCCTGTTCGTAGGAACCCAGGTTATCGTTTTGGGCTTCCAGATATTTTTCCGCATTGAATTCGCTCATGGCATTTCCTTTCTCGCCGCCGGGCTCACTCGTCGAACCCCAGGGCCCTCACACGTCGAACCGGTCGTAGGCCTCGAAGCAGTCCAGACAGATCATCTCTCCGTCCGCGACGCGCATCCAGTTCTCGCCGGTCTCCTCGCCGCACCGGGAACAGATGTGGGCGCCGAAGCTCCTCGCTTCCAAAGGCAGGGGTATCCGTGTCTCCTTCACATCGAACATTTCCTCCGGCGCTATAGAATGGTAGTATTCCATGGACTGGCCCCTGCTCAGTCCCTCAGGTCTGGGTTTCAGCACCAGCCGCACCGACCGGCCCGTCCTCCGATCATAGAAGGAAAAGGCCTGTTTGCCCCTCATGTGAAAGAGGAGATTCCCCTTGCCGATGCTGCAGCCCAGGATCACCTGGATGGCGTCGCATCCGCAGGCGTCGTTCTCCGCGATGCACACGATCTCCTCATCAGCGGAAAGGCAGCCCGCCCCATCGCCGTCTCCGGGGGAAAGACCCAAAAGATCGATGGCGTAAAGAGCCGCCCGATACCCGATGGTCAGGCCGCCGCAGGTGTGTCCGTGAAAGTCAACGCATTTTTGCCACAGTTGTTCTTTATCCATGTACTCCCTTTCGACCGGTATTCGCGACCGGTGCTCCCATCCGGAGCTCCCCATGCTCCCGGTGCTCCCGCCTAGATCAGTTCCAGCAGGGCCCGGACCTCTTCCTCCGTCGTTCCCCAAGACGTGACCAGCCGGATGGCCTGATGGGTCTCCGTCACCACCGGCCAGGTCTCGTACATGACCTTTTTTCTCAGTTCCTCTTCCAAAGTCTTCGGCAGCAGAGGAAAGATCAGGTTGGTCTGGGGCGGGATGACGAATTCATATCCTTTCTCGGCGATGCCTTTGGCCAGGATCTCCGCCATCCGGTTGGCGTGAGCCCCAAGTTCCAGATACAGTCCATCCCCCATCAGGGCCTGGAACTGGACCCCCAGGAGCCTGCCCTTGGCCAGCAGTCCGCCCCGCTGTTTGATGAGGAACCGCATATCCGGCTTCAGCTCATCGTTTACGATGACCAACGCCTCGCCAAAGAGGGCCCCGCACTTGGTCCCGCCGATGTAGAAGGCGTCGCACAGCTCGGGGAAATCCTCGTAGGTCAAATCACTTCCCCCGCAGGTCAGGGCCATGGCCATCCGGGCGCCGTCCAGATACAGGAGCAGCCCGTTCTTGTCGCAGCATTCCCGCAGAGCGATGAGCTCATCCTTCGTATAGATCAGTCCGGTCTCCGTGGAATTGGAGATGTAGATGGCCTTGGGGAGCACGTAGTGCTCGTCCTCGTGAAAGATGAGAACGTCCTCGATCATCCTGGGCGTCAGCTTGCCGTCAGGGGTGGCCACGTGATTGATCTTGTGACCCGTGGCCTCGATAGCTCCCGTCTCATGGACGCAGATGTGCCCCGTGTCCGCAGAGATGACGCTCCAGTGGGGCCGCAAAAGGAATGCCGCCAGCGCCGTCTGGTTGGTCTGGGTCCCCCCGGTGAGGAAGTGGACGTCCGCGTCGGGGCAGCCGAAGAGATCGCGGATAAGTTCCCCTGCCTTTGCGCAGTAGGGATCCTCCCCGTACCCGTCGGTCAGCTCCATATTGGTCTCCACCAGGGCGTCCATCACCTTGGGATGGGCCCCCAGACTGTAGTCGTTTTTCAGAAAGATCATTTCATCATACCTCCGTGATCCCTTCCCCCTCCACGATGTGGATGTGATCCAGCAGCTCCTTTTCCATTTCCACCCGGTGGTGGCCGGTATAGATGCCGGGGATGCCGCCGGTGTGGATCATGATCACCGTCTCATCCCGGGAGATCTTCCCCTCCCTGAGCATCTGCCGGATGGCGTTGAAGGTCTTGCCCGTGTAGCAGGGATCCAGAATGATCCCCTCAGCCCGGCCCATGGCGTAGATGGCCTCCCGGACTTCTTTCACCGGATTGTTGTAGTCACCGAAATCGTAGTCGCCGGTCAGGTCCAGCCCCTCCGGCTCAAGATCCAGCCCGTAGGCACTGACCACCTTGTTGAAATGCTTCACCGCGCTCCCCGTAAGATCCGGGAAAGGCGCGATCCCGACACCGGTCAGTTTCATGGGGATCTTTTCCTTCCCAAAGGCAACGGCCAGCCCGGTATACGTCCCCAGGCTGCCCACCGTGACGAACACGTGGGGGTCGGCAAGCTCAAGCTCTCTGACCTGATCCGCCAGTTCCAGGGCGCAGTCGTAATACCCGAGCGCCCCCAGCTCGTTGGAACCGCCCATGGGGATGAAGTAGACCTTCTCCCCGGCCGCTTCCCACTCCGCCGTGACCCTGGCCACCGCGTCATTCAGGAGGGTGTTGTAGTCCTCCCCCTCCCGGCTCTTCACCAGGTAGACGTGGCAGTCCATGATCCCGTCGAGAAGCAGGTTGGCCGACATCTCCCCGGGATAGGGATCCACGGCAACGATGGCCGATCTCAGCCCGAATCTGGCTGCTGTAGCTGC
>CADBQT010000116.1 GCA_902796875.1 uncultured Eubacteriales bacterium | reverse complement strand
GCTACGGCATTTCCACGGACATCATCGTGGGATTTCCCGGGGAAGAGGAAAAGGACGCAGAGGACAGCCGGGATCTGATCCGCCGGTGCGCCTTTTGCCGGACCCACGTCTTTCGCTATTCCCCCCGCCCCAAAACAAAGGCGGCGGAGATGGAAGGCCAGATCTCAGGAAAAGTCAAGGGCCAGCGAAGCGATATGCTCATGGCGGCAGGAGAAGAGGCAGCGTCCGATTTCTTCCGCATGAACCGGGGAACGGTACGCAGGGTCCTCTTCGAGGAGTACCTGGAGGAAGAGGGGCTTCTCACCGGATTTACGGACAACTACATCCGGGTCTACGTCCCCTGTGATCCGGATGAAGGGGAGAGACTGCGGAATCAGTTTGCCCACGTTCTGCTGGAGGAGGATTTCCGGGACGGGATGAAGGGGCGGATCGCTCAGCCGGATGCCGAAGATGCCGGCAGCCCAGCGATCCCCGGTCAGTCTTGATTTTCTCCGGGACTTGCTCTATAATCGGTAACGTAGGCTGAACAGAACAGCAGAAAGGATGTTATAGTATGAGCGATTGTATTTTTTGCAAGATTGCTGAGGGAGAGATCCCGACCGCCAAGGTCTACGAGGACGACCAGATCGTCTGTTTCCACGATGCGGATCCTCAGGCCCCGGTCCACGTGCTGATCATCCCCAAGAAGCATATTCCTTCCATGGACGATCTGACGGAAGAGGACGCCACCCTTGTCGGCCACATCATGGTCAAGATCAAGGATATCGCCAGGGATCTGGGGCTGACCAACGGATACCGGGTCGTGAACAACTGCGGCGAAGACGGATTCCAGACGGTGAAACATCTTCACTTCCACATTCTGGGCAAGCGGAAGATGACCTGGCCTCCCGGCTGATCCCAGGCGGAATAAAGACGTGATGAAGAGAGCGAGGGCATACAGTCTTTCGCTCTTTTTTCCCATAATGAGGAACCATTTATGACTAAGACCATTCTTTTGACCGGAGGGACCGGATTCATCGGCTCCCACACGGCGGTGGAGATGATCCAGGAGGGATACCGAATCGTCCTGGCCGACGATCTGTCCAACAGCAGCCGTAAGGTGGTGGATCGGATAGAAGAGATCACCGGGACCCGCCCGGCCTTTTATCCCATCGACGTGGCGGACCGGGAAGCCCTGAGGGACCTGTTCTCCCGGGAGCGCCTGGACGGAGTGATCCACTTTGCCGGCTTCAAGGCGGTGGGGGAGTCCACGGAAAAGCCTCTGGACTACTATGAAAACAATCTGGGCGCTACCATGAACCTCCTTCGGGTAATGGAGGAGTTCGGCGTAAAGACCATCGTCTTCAGCTCGTCGGCCACGGTCTACGGACAGGGAGGTCTCATGCCCTGCACCGAGACCATGCCCCGGGGAGTCTGCGTCAACCCCTACGGCTGGACCAAATCCATGAGCGAGCAGATCCTGACCGATGCTTCGGCAGCGGATCCGGACCTGTCCGTGGTGCTTTTGCGGTACTTCAATCCCATCGGCGCCCATCCTTCGGGCCTGATCGGGGAGGATCCCCAGGGGATCCCCAACAACCTGATGCCCTTTGTGGCCCAGGTGGCCGTGGGCCGGCGGGAAGAGCTGACCATCTTCGGCAACGACTACGATACCCCGGACGGGACCTGCCGCAGGGACTACATCCACGTTTGCGATCTGGCGGAGGGTCACGTGAAGGCCATTGCCTTTGGAGAAGGACGAAAGGGCGTGGAGGTGTTCAACCTGGGCACCGGGACCCCCTACAGCGTCCTGGAGGTGGTGGAGACCTTCGCCCGGGTCAGCGGCGTTTCCGTGCCCTGGCGGTTCGGCCCCAGACGGGCGGGAGATCTTCCCGATCTTTGGGCGGATCCCGCAAAGGCAACGGAAGTCCTGGGCTGGAAAGCCGGCCGGACCCTGGAGGATATGTGCCGGGACGCCTGGAACTGGCAGCGGAACAATCCCAGGGGGTATGAAGGGGAAGAGTGATCCCCGGGCGGCCCCTGCCTTTGCAGGACAAGGGGGACAAGGAAAGGCTTGCAATCCCCCCGCCGAGAAGGTATAATGGCAACGTTGTAAGCATTCCGAGTGACGGATCACAATGATTTTCATAAGGTCAGGAGGTGAAGCGGGAATGGCACAGGTAATCGTCAAAGAAAACGAAAGCTTGGAGAGCGCTCTGAAGAGATTCAAGAGATCTTGCGCCAGAGATGGCGTCATGGCGGAAGTCAGAAAGAGAGAGCACTACGAAAAGCCCAGCGTTCGTAGAAAGAAGAAGTCTGAGGCGGCTAGAAAAAAGGCCAGAAAGTACTGATTCTGAACAGATAAGAAAAAGAGGTGTTGGAAGTGACCTTAAAAGAACGACTCGATGCGGACTTTAAGGAAGCAATGAAAAAGAGAGAAACCGTCCGCAAGGAAACCATCAGTTTCGTTCGGGCTGCCATCAAGCAGTACGAGGTGGACAACAGGGAAGACATTGATGATGCCGGCGTCGCAGGGATTTTGGCCAAGCAGGTCAAGATGAGAAAGGACGCCCTCGCTGATTTCGAATCTGCCGGAAGAACCGATCTGGTAGACGCTTACAACGAAGAGATCCAGGTGCTTCAGGAGTACATGCCCAAACAGCTGGATGCCGAGGAGATCATGGACATCGTCCGGACTTCCGCGGCCGAAGCCGGTATCGAAGCCGGCAGCGGCAGAGCCTCCATGGGCAAGCTCATGGGACAGGTGATGCCCCAGGTCAAAGGCAAGGCCGACGGCAATGACGT
>CADBQT010000115.1 GCA_902796875.1 uncultured Eubacteriales bacterium | reverse complement strand
CGGCGCGCCGGCCACTCGCGGGCAGCCTTTGCAGAGGGCCTTCAGCAGCTCCGCCTTCGCGCCATTGTCACACGGATCCACGCTCGCCGTTCGCTGTGATAGGCCCAGAATGCGAATCTCACCCATTACATGGGTTCGATTCCCTGCCATTCACTGATGAACGAAAAAAGAGGCCAAGGCCTCTTTTTCGTTCATGGTGGAGACGATGGGAATTGAACCCATGTCCAAACATCTATCCGGAGGAGTTTCTCCGAGCGCAGCCTTTGGTTTAGGATTTCGCTTCACCGGACGCCCAAAGGCAGGCTTTCGGATCGGCTATCCCGTAGGTCCCCTGTGCTACCGGGAACTCACACAGAGTTTTCCAGCAGTATCTGACGCTGGTACTGAGGCCTGCTGGTTCACCTCAGGCAGCGCGCGGGGCGGAACTAAGCCGCCAGTGCGAAGTTGTTCTTAGTTTTTGCGTTTATCTTTAACGTGTCCTTTTTAACGCAGACCGGACAAACTGCGGCTCGCTTATCCCCCTTCCCTATGCCTGTCGAAACCTTTACGTCCCCACGTGCTCAGGTCAGGGCATTCCCTTCTCAGTCCATGGCTTCGGACTTCTCCCGGTACTCTTCCCGGGTCTCTTCGATCTGCTGCTCCATCTTCTCGATCTCGTCATAGCTGTCTCTGATCTGCTCGCAAAGCTCCAGGATCTGGGGATCCTCCACCTTGCCTTCCTTGAACAGCTTGAAGCAGTAGTCGCCGATGTCCTTTTTGGCGATGCCGATGTCGGAGCGGGCCGTATTGATCTTGCTCTTCAGGGAAGAAACTTCCTTGATTTCCTCGGCCTTGTTGCCCGCTCTGGTCGCCGCGTTGGTGGCGGTTTTCTTCAGTTTCGTCAAAAGATCCTGCATTGTCTTTCCTCCTGTTTATCCCTTACGACGGGTGGCCTGCTGCATTCGCCGGTCCGCATCCCGCCGGGCAATATCATGGCGTTTGTCGTACTCTTTCTTGCCCCTGGCCACAGCCAGTTCCACCTTGGCCAGACCCCTGTCATTAATGTACATCCGCAAAGGCACCAAAGTCAAGCCCTTTAACGTGGTATAGCCGATGAGCTTGCGGATCTCCTGCTTGTGGAGCAGCAGCTTCTTCGGCCGCAGGGGATCGGTATTGAACCGGTTGCCCTGCTCGTAGGGGCTGATGTTCATTCCGTAGAGCACGACCTCCTCCCTCTCGATCCTGGCGTAAGCCTCTTTGATGCTGACTTTGCCCTGGCGGACGGATTTGATCTCCGTTCCCGTCAGGACGATGCCCGCTTCATAGGTCTCTTCGATGAAGTAGTCGTGTCTCGCTTTCCTGTTGTTGGCGATCAGTTTCATGTCGTTACAGTCTGGTGATCTCATCAAAGGGGTAGAGCCGCACAAAGGCCTTGCCCACCACCTTGCTCTCTTTGACCAGCCCCACATCGGGAGACCGGCTGTCCATGCTCACGCCCCGGTTGTCTCCCATGAGGAAGAGTTCATCGTCTCCGACCTTAAGATCCGTGATGGGCTCCCCGGTCAGGGTGGGCTGTCCGTCCACATAGGGCTCGTCCAGCTGCTCTCCGTTCCGGTAGACGTTGCCGTCCTGGATGGTGATGGTGTCCCCCTCCACCCCGATGACCCGCTTGATCAGCAGCTTCTTCCCGGTACCGTCGGTCTTGTCCATGTCGGAGCGGAAGACGATGATGTCCCCATGCCCCGGATGATCCTTGAACCGGTACGCCTGCTTGTTGACGATCAGGTAGTTGTTCTCCTGGAGGGTGGGCTCCATGGAGTGCTCCTTGACGATGGTGGGTTTGATCACGAAGGTGATGGCCGCCACGATGAGCAGCGCGATGATGATGTCTTTGATGAATTCTTTCACTTACTTTACCTTTCCGAATTTGGACAAAGGCCATATGCGCAGCAGCACGTTGCCTTTGATGTCTCTCATATCTACCAGCCCCAGCTTGGGGTTTCGGCTGTCCAGGGTCTCCTTGCGGTTGTCGCAGAGGAGGAAGACTTCGTTTCCCTCGCAGGTCACGTCCATCTCTCCCGCCGCTCCCCGGATGTTCCCCGGAGCGATGTATTCCTCGTCGTTGACCAGGACCTTGCCGTCCTTGATCACCACGTGGTCCCCGTCGGTGGCGATGACCCGGGCGATCACGTTGTCGTCAGCGATCTCCAGGGACAGGGTCTTCTTCAGGATCACCAGCTTCCCCTGGTCGGGCACCTTCCGTTTGATGGAGTAGGAGGACTTGCTGGTGATGAGCACCTGTCCGTCCTGGATGGTGGGGGACATGGCGTTCCCCTCGTATATTTCCGGTGCGATCACGAGAAACATGACGATGGCCAGTGCCGCCGCCACCCCGTAGGGAGATCTGCGCCTTCTTCCCGTGTTACCGCTGTTTCCCAACATGGATCAGTTCCCTTTCTCCCCGCACGAAGGCTTTTGGCGCCGGCGCTTCCACTGTCTTACCGCAAAGGCCTTCCAGCGCGCCGTCCATATCCCCGAACTCCAGCCGGCATGCGTGGAGCAGCTGGGTGGTGATGCCGTGCCTGCGGGCGATCTCATTGATCCTGGGATCCCCGTACTTGGGATCCCCGGCCAGAGGATGTCCGATCCCGGCCATGTGCACCCGGATCTGGTGGGTCCTGCCGGTGAGCAGCTCCACCTCCACCAGGGAAAAGTCCTCTCCCGTCCGAATGGGGTATGCCCGGGTCGCCGCTGCCTTTGCGCCGTCGACCCCCGAAACCTCCCGTACCCGGTTCTCCGCCTCGTCCTTCACCAGGTCGCCGGTGATGATCCGATCTTCTGCAAAGGCACCGGCCGCAATGGTCCGATAGAACTTGCGGATGGCGTCCCGCTCGCGAAGGCTTTCCGTCAGCTGGCGCATGGCCTGGGCCGTCTTGCCGAACATGACCAGGCCGGAGGTGTTCCGGTCCAGACGATTGGCAGGAGATGGCCGGAAGGTCTGCTCTTTGGCCGGATCGAACTCGCCCTTTTCCTGGAGATATCCCAGGACCTGATTGGCCAGAGTCCGGCTCTTTTCCCTGCCGTCGCCGTGGGTCAGAAGCCCGGATGGCTTGCTGACGATGAGGACGTGTTCATCCTCGTAGATCACGGTGAACTGCCGGGGGGAAGTCCTGACGGTGCCTTTGCCCCGCCATTCCTCCGCCTGCTCGGGAGAGATGAAGAGACTGAGCTCGTCCCCCTCCTGGAGCCGGGTGTTCTCGCCGGCCCGCTTGCCGTTGACCTTGAGGCTTTTGCGGATGATCCGGTAGATCGCCGCCAGGGGCGCCTCCCGGAAATACTTCCGCAGGAATCTGTCCAGCCGCTGTCCGGCATCGTTTTTTTCGATCGTGATCTTTACCATGACAAACCGCATCCGGCGGTCTGACGCCGGGTAACACAACTGCTACATTATACCCCACCGCCGGGTTCAAAACAACGATGTGAAGAAATATTTACAATTTCTCCCCACAATGTTAAAATTGTCGGGGTTGTATTGATCTTAAGGAGCTCAGAAACGTGAACCGAATCAAAGATTTCATCTACAATCAGAACGATATCGTCATCGTACTGATCATTCTCGCCGCCGCCGCATTCCTGATCTACACCCGGGTGGGCATCATCATGGACTATCCGGAAAAGGCAGCCGCAGAAGGCGGGAACACGGTCACCCTGGAAGAGATGACCAAGGCCACGGAAGCTACGGAAGCCACGGAGGCAACGGAAAAGGAAGCCACCGACAAGAAGACCGAGGCCACGGCCGCCGAAGAGGGCGACACGGATGCCGAAGCAGCCGAAAGCGAAGGCGCCGAAGACACCGACACCGACGGAGCCGAAGAAGGCAACGGAAACGGAGAGCCTGCCGGACCCCCGGAACAATAGACGGAAAAAAGTCAGAAGACAGTACAAGCAAGGAGGAAATTATGGGACTTGTCACATCAAAGGAAATGTTTGCAAAGGCACTGAACGAGGATTACGCCGTTGGCGCGTTCAATGTTAACAATATGGAGATCATCCAGGGCATCGTCGAGGCCGCCCAGGAGGAGAATGCACCTCTGATCCTGCAGGTCTCCGCCGGCGCCAGAAAATACGCCAACCCGGTCTACCTGGTCAAACTGGTGGAAGCGGCCATCGAGGACACGGGTCTGGACATCGTCCTTCACCTGGACCACGGCGCAGACTTCGAGATCTGCAAAAGCTGCGTGGATGACGGATTCACCTCGGTCATGATCGACGGATCCAAGTATCCCTTCGAGGAGAACATCCGCATGACCAAGGAAGTCGTGGATTACGCTCACGCTCACGGCGTGGTCGTCGAGGCGGAGCTGGGCAAGCTGGCCGGTATCGAGGATGCGGTCAACGTGGACGCCCGGGATGCCACCTTCACCGTTCCCGAGGAAGCGGCGGAGTTCGTGGAGAAGACCGGCGTGGACTCCCTGGCGGTGGCCATTGGCACCAGTCACGGCGCCTACAAATTCAAGGGCGAACCCCAGCTGGACTTCGAGCGGCTCAAGGCCATTCGTGACCTGATCCCCAACACTCCTCTGGTGCTCCACGGCGCTTCTACCGTGCTCCCCGAGTTCGTCGCCAAGTGCAACCAGTACGGCGGAGACATCCCCGGCGCACAGGGCGTTCCCGAGGACATGATCCGGGAAGCTGCCAGACACGGCGTCTGCAAAGTCAACATCGACACGGACCTCCGTCTGGCCATGACCGCCGAGATCCGCAAATTCATGGCGGAACAGCCGGCCGAGTTCGACCCGAGAAAGTACCTGGGCCCCGCCCGGGATGCCATCCGG
>CADBQT010000114.1 GCA_902796875.1 uncultured Eubacteriales bacterium | reverse complement strand
CGTCATGACGGTTTCTGGCAGTGCATGGACACGGCGATGGAAAGGAAAATACTGGAAGATTTGATCATCACCGGGGAAGCCCCCTGGATGACCTGGGAAGATTGAGCCGAAAGGAAGACGATCGAAAGACCGGCTGCCCGCTTGTGGGAGCCGGTTATTTTATTTCCACGGCGCCGACGGGGCAGATCCGGCAGATCCGGCAGGCGCCGTCTCCCAGGAGACGGTCCATGATCCGGCGGTATTCCTCCAGGAAGGGCTCCTCCACAAAGGCCTGGATGGTCCCGCCAAAACCACCTCCGTGGACCCGGCATGCGCCATGTTCGCCCAGTACCGTTTCACTGATGGCGAGAGCCGAGGACAGGGGCTGGATCCGGGGAGAGGAGGGAGAGTACACGTTCTGAAGAAGCCGCCAGGAGGAAAGCCCGGATTCCTTCACCAGACGGAGAAATGCCGGGAAATCACCGGACCGAAGGGCATCCGCTTCTTCCTGTACCCGCCGGTTTTCCTCAATGACGTGAAGGGCCCGGAGAAAGGCCCGGTCGCACGAAGCTTCCCGGATCTCCGGACAGCGGCCGATCAGCTCCCCGGGAGAGAGTCCGGTAACGGTGTCCCGGTCGAAGAGGGCGGCCACCTGCTCCAGTTCCTCTGTGATCGCCAAATAATCCTCCGTCAGATCTTCGTGGGAGCTTCCGGTGGAGACGATACAAAGGCCGTAGCCGAAGGAGGAGAAATCCGCCTCGATGGGCCGGATCCCGGGAGCATCCGGATCGGCGAAATCCATCAGACACAGGCCTCCCCAGGCGCTGGCCAGCTGATCCATCAGACCACAGGGCTTGCCGAAATGATCGATCTCCGCCCGCCGGCCGATCTGGGCCAGCTCTATGGGCGAGATCTTGCTCTCGTTGAACAGTCCGTCGATGACGGAGCCCAGCAGGACCTCGAAGGCAGCGGAAGAGGAAAGCCCGGATCCTTCGGGGACGTTTCCCGTAATGTAGGCGGTAAAGCCATCGGCCGACCATCCACGGGAGACCATGTTCTCCACGATCCCGTGAAGGATCGACTCGGGCGTGCCGGCATCGACCTGGTCGCCTTTGCGGTAGAGGATCTCTCCGAAACCGTCGGAATAGATTCTCCAGAGGGCAGGATCTCCCGATGGGGCGGCGACGGCGATGAGATCGAGATCGAGAGCGGCGGCAAGGACCAGGCCGTTCTGATGATCCGTATGGTTACCGCCGATCTCCGTCCTGCCCGGCGCCCGAAAGATGCGGGGGAAGGCTCCCGGCGGGATCATGCCCCCGGATCCGGGAAGGGCATCTCCGAAGAGAAGAAGGAACCGCTCCGCGGCGGAGTGATAACGCTTATTCTGATGGGCCGCCTGATCCGGCCCGTAGATCTCTGCCAACATAGTATTCATGAAAGGATTATACCACGGATCACGGATGAAAAAAGGGATCGACCCCATCGGGTGATCCCTTTTTTCGAAATATAAATGATGACGAACAGCAGTTTTATCAGTCTTCGTCGTAGGGCTTCAGATCATCGGCCCAGATCAGTTCGACGCCGGTGGCTTCTTGAACTTCTTCCTTGGTGAAGTCGGGATGGAGCTCGGTCACAACGATGCCTTCGTCGGTAACCTCCATGACCGCCATCTCAGTGATGATCTTGGTCACGCACTTCTCCGCTGTCAGGGGGAGGGTGCATTCCTTCTTGATCTTATGATTGCCCTTCTGGGTGTGGAGCATGGTGATGATGACCTGAGGACATCCTACGCACAGGTCCATGGCTCCGCCCATGCCGGCCACTCTCTTGCCGGGGACGATCCAGTTGGCCAGATCGCCGTTTTCAGCAACTTCCATAGCACCCAGGACCGTCGCTTTGACGTGGCCGCCTCTGACCAGACCGAAACCTTCGGCCGTGTCGAAGAACTTGGCTCTGGGTAAGGCTTTGACGTAAACGCCACCGGAGTTGATGATGTCCACATCCAGGTCTGCAGGATCGGTAACGACATCGTCGATCCCCGCAAATCCGTTCTCAGAGTGACAGGTGACTTCAATATCCGGGGGCAGGTAGTCGGCTACCATGGTGGGCAGCCCGATGCCCAGATTGATGAAATCGCCATCTTCAAATTCCTTTGCGCATCTTCTTGCGATTCTTTCTTTTAAATCTGCCATCTTTTTTCTCCTTCCACGATCACATCAACCAGTCCACCGGCAACCTGCCAGAGATCGGGATCGGTCTCGCCGACTTCCACCAGTCTTTCCGGAGCGATGATCGTTTTCTTGGCTGCTCCGGCCATGACGATGTTGAAGTTTCTGGTTGTCTTGGAACACATGTAGTTGCCGTACTTGTCCGCCAGGGAAGGACGGATAAACGCATAGTCGGCAGTGATCGGACGCTCATAGAGCCATTTCTTGCCGTCGATCTCCATGACGATCTTGTCGCGGCCAAGCTCATCCTTGTCGGTCTCCATGGGAGTTCCCAGGCCAACGGGAGTCAGGACTCCGCCCAGGCCGTAAGCTGCGGCGCGGCACTTCTCCGCCAGGGTGCCCTGGGGTACCAGGGTGTAACGGAGGCTGCCGTCTGCGAACTGCTCGTTCAGCTTGGGGTTAACGCCTACGTGAGACGCGATGATGTGATCCACCATGTGGTTCTCCAGGAGCAGGCCAATGCCTCTCGCGGTCTTGGCTGCAAAATCTCCCGCGGGCTGTCCGGCATCCAGACCGCCATCGTTGCCGATGACCGTCAGGTGCTTGACACCTTTGCGGACGAGAGCCTCCATGAGGATCTGGGGGGAACCGGTAGCCAGGAAGCCGCCGACCATGATAGTCATGCCGTCTTCTACTCCAGCAACCGCTTCGTCGGGCGTCAGAATCTTATCGATCATTCAAATCACCTTCCTTGTCTTTTTTTACTGCTGTTCTTTCGTTGCATCGTTTTACACCTTTATTATAAATGCAAAATACATGCCAGACAAGTGCTGCGAGGAAGCCGGGGGCGTGGAAGGTCCTGCCTCGATATATCGATGGGCGGGTGAACGCTTGAAGGTTCGACCCCTTGACAAGGTGAGTTGAAAACGGTTCAAAAAAATCCCTTCCCCCGAAGATGGGGAGAAGGGATGGTGCAGGTTTTACTGAAACCAAAGGCAGTCTGTTGCCTTTGATTTATGCGGCTTCCTCCGTCTTTGCGGAGTAGAGTCCCTTGTAGATGATGGCAGCGATCGCCGCGCCGACCAGGGGGGCCAGGATGAATACCCATACCTGAGCCAGAGCATCTCCGCCCACGAACAGGGCCGGTCCGAAGCTTCTTGCCGGGTTGACGGAGGTT
>CADBQT010000113.1 GCA_902796875.1 uncultured Eubacteriales bacterium | reverse complement strand
CTGCACCATTTGCGGATCGCCGGAAGCTTGCTTACGCCGCCGGTGAGGAAGATCAGCTCCGGCTGAGCTCCGGTGATGTTTTCTTTCACGTCCTTGAGGGAGGCGGTGAACACCTGGTGGAAGGACCGGTTCCCCAGCTTGGCCAGTTTCTTGTTCACCAGCTTGTCGGCGATGGTCTTGTCCATCTTCAGGGTCAGTTTGACGGGAAGGTTGTAGTGGAGGACGATGCTCTCCACGCACTTGTTGTGGCTCCAGTATTCCTCGTCGGAGAAGTATTTCTCCTTGAGCCTCCGGGCGGCGAACTCGGCGTAGGTGCGCCAGGGTTCGCTGGCGTCGAAGACAGACTGGATCTTCTTCCTGAACACGCCGGATGCGGCTACCGATTCCTCCAGGAGGATCTCGTCCATCAGGCCGCCCCCCAGGACCACCTCTCCGGCGGTGCGCATCTCTACTTCCTTGCCGCCCATGATGTATGCAAAGTCAGTGGTAGACGATCCGATGTCCACCACCAGGACAGGCTTGGACAGAATGTCCACACCGATCTGAAGATGTTTCGACTGACAGGCGCTGACCAGCGCCGCTCTGGATTCGGAGATGATCTTCACCGGAGGATAGCCGGCGCTTTCGAAGATCTCCCGGTAGTGCTCCCGGGCGTTCCGGTTCCAGCCGGCAGGGCAGCCTACGTAGACGCAGGTCTCCTCGTTCTTGACCAGATCTCCGCTGCCGTAAAGCTCACCCAGGACTCCAGCGGCAAAGCTGCGGATGTCTGCGGCGCTTCCGTTATCCGTGAGAAAACGGCTCTTGAAGCGGAGCCGGCGTTTGGTGACGTTGTCGGCGTAGCAGGCCTTTTCCCCGATGAGAAGATCGCCTCCCGTAAGCTGGGCATAGGCGGTGATAAAACTCTTCTCCCCGGCCACGGGGATCATCTCGGGGACGACCTGGTCCTCCTTGTGCAGTCTGGCTATGGCGCTTTCCGCATCGCCCAGATCAAATCCATAGTATCGATCCATTCGCCTTTGCTCCTTCTTATCTGCCTCCGCTGGAGGCCATTCCCTTGCGCAGGAGACTTCCGTTTGCCGTCAGGGCAGGACGGATGGTGCCTGCCCGCTGTCCCGGCATCATGTCAAAGAAGCCGGCGGTCTCCTCGCTGTAATCGACGACCTCGATCTGCTGCCGATGGAGATAGTATTTGATCTCTTCGATCTTCTCCAGGGCGTAATCCGGATCTCCGCTGTAGGCTGCCGCAAGCAGATCGGAGAAGAGATCCAGTTCGGAGGAGGACGCCGTGTGCCCATCGATCTGTCCGGCTTCTTCCCGCTTGTCCCAACGCTCCATGGACCGGATCTCATCCTGGTTCTGGTCTACAGAGAGGATGGCATTGCGAAACGCCCGGTAGACTTTGTTTCCGTCGATCCGGGTCTCCACATGCTGTGTCCGTTTTGGGGGTTTTCTGATGGGGCGGCGGGCCAGAAGTCCGGCGACCATGGCCGCAGCCAGTCCGCCCAGTTCCATTCCGGCCAGCCGGAAGTAATCCGGTTCCTTGCCCATATCGAGAAGGGTCATGACGAGGGGAAACAGCCCCAGTCCACAGAGGACGATGGCGCCGGCCAGCAGGAGGAACACGAGAGGGCTCAGTCCGCCTCTGGTCTTGACCGCCGGACCGCTTTCCCAGACCGTTGTCTCACCGATGGAATCGATGAAAGGCAAAGAAAGACGGATGGCCTGCATCATATACGCCGCCGAGGCCCGTTCCCGATCGCTGTCGCACCGCTCGTTGTAGTTTAAGAGCAGTTTGTCCAGCTCGTTTTCCAGGACGCGGATCGCCTTATCCGCAGTCCCGGCCGCAGCGAGTTCCGTGAGGAGACCATCCTTATCTTTTTCTAATAATTCGATCATCTTCATAACGATACCATTATACGGCATTTTCACGAAGATGAAAACCCGGGTTTACCGGTCGTTGTTGGGGATCGATGCGAGAAGCGCGCCCGCCACGTCCGAGGGGAAACCTTCCGGCGGATCCGCCTTCAGATCCTCCAGGACCTTGTGGGCGTTGCCGCTCTGGGGCAGCATGTATCCCGACTCTCTCATCAGGTCCTCCTCCATGAGGCGCTGGGACCGGGCGATGGCGGTCATGAGCTTCTTCAGACCGGCCTTGTCCGTTTCCGCCGCCACCTGGAGGGCGGCTTTTTCCGCCTTGGCCTTGTGGTCGGCCATCCTCTGGAGGGCGTCGGCCACGGCTTCCGTCTTGGGCTGCTGGGCCGGGAGCCTGGCGGGCATCATGCTGATGGCGCCGCTGGGACAGGCATCGGCGCAGTCTCCGCACCCGATGCATTTATCCACGTCGATGATGCTGTTCTCCGTGTCGGTGGCCCCGGTGGGGCAGACGTAGAGACACAGACAGTCCTTCGTGCAAAGGCGAAGGTTTCTTACGGCTATCTTTCTCATAACTATCCCTCCCTGATCTCTTCAAACTTCCAGGACGGCACCTTGCACACGGGGCAGATCTCCGGCACCGACTCTCCGACGTAAACGAAACCGCAGGCGGTGCAGACCCAGACGTTCTGTCCGTCCATCATGGCTTCACCCTTTTCCTGATATCTCTCCACCAGGGTGGACAGGATCCGGCTGACTTTCTCTCCCCAGGTCAGGGCCCTCGCCGCGCCCCGGTCACCG
>CADBQT010000112.1 GCA_902796875.1 uncultured Eubacteriales bacterium | reverse complement strand
TTACAGCATCCCTTTTTCCCGATGGAAGGCCTTGGCGGCGATGCAGTCGCTCCGGATCTGATCTTTCAGATCGTCCAGGCTGTCGAACTTTTTCTCCGGCCGTGTCCTGCGGATGAATTCCACCCGAATCTCCTTGCCGTAGAGTTCCTGATCGAAGTTAAAGATGTGGGTCTCCACGTTCTTGTTGTATTCCCCGATGGTGGGCTTGATCCCCACGTTGGTGATGCTGGGATACTTCACTCCGTTGTAGGTGCAGCAGGTGATGTACACCCCATTGGGGGGCGTCACCATGTTCTCGTCGATGATCAGATTGGATGTGGGGAATCCGATGGTCCTTCCCAGCCGGTTTCCCACCACCACTTCTCCGCCGATGGCGTACATCCTGCCCATGAATTTGGTACACTCTTCCATCCGTCCCTCGGCGATGAGCTGGCGGATATAGGTACTGCTCACCACGATGTCGTCGATGGTATAGGGCTCCTGAACGTGGATGCCGAAGCCGTGCTTCAGACCCTCGTGCATGAGGACCTCCGGGGTCCCCTGGGCTTTGTACCCAAAGCTGTAATTGAACCCGCAGTAAGCCTCCCGGATGTTCAGGGTGTCCACCAGGATCTCTTTGACGAACTGTTCCGGGGACAGGGACAGGATCTCCCGGGTAAAGGGAATATTGATGAGATGATCCACGCCCATCTCCTCGATGATCCGGATCTTTTCCTCGGCGTACAGGATGTTCTTGACCGGCTCCCCTTTGCCCAGTATGGAACTGGTGTGATTGGAAAAGGTAAACACGGCGCTGTCCAGCCCTGCGGCTTCTGCGCTGCGCACCGTCCTGCGGATGATCTCCTGGTGTCCCTTGTGGACGCCGTCGAAGTTTCCCAGGGCGATGACCGTATCTCCCAAATTCGTAATGTCGTCCAGTGAAGTAAAAATCCTCATATCAATACCTTATCCGCCTTCAGGCGTCTCTCTTCTCTGTCTTCGTATCCGATCCCGAGAAAGGCGCCGCTGCCCTCCTCGTAGACCCGGTACAGCCGGTCGTAGGGCCGTCCCCGATGGTTTTCCGGGATCTTCCCCGTGAGGGGATCGATCCGAATCTCGGGTCTTCTTTCCACCTTCACCCGGCTCATGGGGCTTCCGTTTCCCTGACGGAAGTATTTCCCTCTTTCTTCTGAAAGAAGGATCCGTCCCAGATCTCCCAGGGGAGCATCCACCGGCAGGATCCGGTCTTCCAGATCTCCGCACTCCCCGTCCTTTACCTCTTCCGGCCGGACGCTGTTGGTCAGGTCGATCCCGCCGATGGCCGTCCGGGTAAGGCCGGACATGGCGCATCCGCAGCCCAGTTTTTGACCAAGATCCTCGCAGATGGTCCGGATATACGTGCCCCGGGAGCAGACCGCCCGGAAGCGGACCTCCCCTTTCGCAAGATCCAGGTGGAGCAGCTTAAGACCGGCCAGATGGACTCTGCGAGGCTGGATCTCCTTATCCGGTGTCTTCCCGCTGCGGGCGTATTCATAAAGCCGTTTCCCGTCGATCCGAACAGCGGAATACATGGGCGGCATCTGCTCGATGACGCCGGTCATCTCCTCCAGTCCTCGAAGGACATCTTCTTCCCGGACGTTCTCCCAGGAGTTTTCTTCCAGGACCTGGCCCCAGATGTCCTGGGTGTCCGTTCGAAGCCCAAGGCGTGCCTCGCATTCATAGGTCTTGTCCGCCAGGTCCATGTACTCCATGATCCGTGTGGCCTGTCCGATGAAGATGGGCAGCACCCCCTCCGCCATGGGATCCAGGGTCCCGCCGTGGCCGATCTTTTTTATACCCTTGAGACGCAGGACTCTGCGGCACACGGCCACACAGTCGTGAGACGTCCAGTTTCGGGATTTGTTCACTACGAGAATGCCGTCCTTCATCGGTCCTCTTCCCGCACCTGTGCCACCAGAGCATCCCGAAGGAGCCGGTAGGCTTCATCCAAAGGCTTCTCCAAAGTGCAGCCGGCCGCCTTCACGTGGCCGCCGCCGCCAAAAGCCCTGGCGACTTCCGCCACGTTGCCGTTGCTTTTGGCCCTCATGCTGACTCTGGTCCTCCCGTTGTCTTCCTTGAGGAACGCGGCGATCTCCACTCCGGCGATGTCCCGCAGGGAGTTGATGGCCGTTTCCGTATCCTGCATCCGGGCCCCACAGGCCTCTCTCTCCTCCTCGGAAAGGCAGGACATGGCGATCTTCCCATCCTCCAGAAGTTCCATCTTCTCCAGGATATGGGCGTTGACCGCCACCATTCTCCGGTCGATGTTCTGGAACAGGTTGACGTTGATGGTGTTGATGTCGATATCATATTCCATCAGATCCGCGGCGATCCGATGGGTCTCCTTCGTGGTATTGGAATACTGGAAGCTCCCCGTGTCGGAAGCGATCCCCGTATACAGGGCCGCCGCATCCTCCCGGGTCAGTTCCCAGTCCATCTCTCTGGCCATGACAAAAATCAGCTCCGACACCGCCGCCGCTTCGGGATCGATGTAGTACATATCCCAGCCGCATTCTCCGATCCGGTGGTGATCGATGGCCATCTTTTTCTTCCCCTTGTTCCAGGCGTCCAGCCTTCCGGGGAACCGGCTCTCCTCGCAGCAGTCGATGCAGATGCACACGTCAGGGTCCGAAATCACATCCCTTCTTACGGTGCACATGCCGTTTTCCAGAAAGGCGATGTAATCGGACAGTCGGTTTTCGATCAGGACCCAGGCCGTCTTCCCCATGCGCCGGAGTATGCCGCAAAGGGCAATGCTGGCGCCGATGGAATCTCCATCGGGATGAATATGCGGAAAGAGCAGGACGCTTTCCGCCTGCTCCAATCCTTTGCCGATCTCAGTTAATGTCGCGTTATTCAACATCCGCCTGCTCCTTTTCTTCCCCGTCCTCGTCCTCATGGGAGATGTTCAGGGTCCCGATGATCTCGTCGATGTGGCGGCCGTATTCCTCCGACCGATCCGGCTTGAAGATCAGTTCCGGAACATGCTTCAGTTTCAGCTGTCTGCCGATGCTGCTGCGGATGAACCCCTGAGAGCTGTGGAAGCCATCGGCGATCTCCTCCATGGCCTCATCCTCCGATGTGGTCCCCAGAACGGAGAAGTACACCGTGGCGTAGCTGTAGTCGCTGGTCACATCCACTGCTGTGATGCTGATCATTTTGTCCAGGCGGGGATCTTTGAGCCCCTTCATCAGCAGATCGCTGATGATCCGGCGGATCTCCTCACCGATCCGGTCCTGGCGATGTCCTCTGCTCATAGCCGTTTACTTCCTCTCGATCTCCTCCATGGTGAAGCACTCGATGACGTCACCTTCCTTGATGTCGTTGTAGTTCTCGATGCCGATACCGCACTCGTAGCCCTGGGCCACTTCTCTGGCATCGTCCTTGAACCGCTTGAGGGAAGAGATCTTGCCCTCGTGGATCACGATGCCATCCCGGACCAGACGGATCTGCTCGTTTCTGACCACCTTGCCGTCGGTGACATAGGCTCCGCCGACGATGCCCACGCCGGGCACCTTGAAGGTGGTGCGGATCTCCACGGAACCGAGAACGACTTCCCGGAATTCCGGATCCAGCATGCCCTTCATGGCGTTCTCCACGTCGTCCAGGATGTTGTAGATGACGTTGTATGTACGGATCTGGATGCCGTCCCTCTCCGCCTGAGCGGATACGGTGGCGCTGGGCCGTACGTTGAATCCGATGATGACCGAGTCGGAAGTTCCGGCCAGCATGACGTCGGATTCGTTGATGGCACCCACGCCGGTGTGGACCACATTGACCTTGACCTCATCGTTGGACAGTTTCTCCAGGGAGCTGACGATAGCGCCAACGGAGCCCTGTACGTCCGCCTTGATGATCAGGTTCAGTTCCTTGACCTCGCCGGCCTGGATCTGGGTGAACAGCTCTTCCAACGTGGTGCTGGAATTTCTGGCCATCACTTCTTCTCTTACCTTCTGCTGACGGTTGGCGGCGATCTCTTTTGCCTTTGCGGGGCTCTTCACCGCATTGAACACGTCGCCGGCCTGGGGGACCTCCGTCAGGCCCAGGATCTCGACGGCTGTCGCCGG
>CADBQT010000111.1 GCA_902796875.1 uncultured Eubacteriales bacterium | reverse complement strand
CCCTGTTCATCGAAGTGGGTAAAATCCATAGTTTCCTCCTGCCGGCTCATGTGACCGGCGACTTCCCTGCCTCGGGGCTCATCCCTTGAGCAGATGCACGTGTTCTTCGGACAGTTTCAGCCAGTCCGGAGGCTTTCTTTCGTCCAGGGCCTTCCGTCCGTCGTCCTGGACGAACCAGCAGATCAGTTCCGGACCGGTCGCCGGGGCACCGGCGCCGGCGTCCTTAGCCTTTGCCCCCGCCGGGCGGATGTAGTACCGCCGCTCGAAGGGCAGCTCGTCCACCCCGGCCATATGGAAGGGGATGCAGTTTTCCTGCCGCTCTCCCCAGATGGGCTCGAAGAAGTGGGCCCGGTAGCCGATGGCGCAGATGTCCTCCGGAACGGTCTTTTCCAGATGAAGGTCCGTCTCCCAGTCCGTCAGGCGGAGGGTGTGTTCGTCCACCCGCCGGGCGGCGGAGAAGTTCTTGCAGCCGGTCATCCTGGCCACCGCCATGGTCCCCGGGTCGTCGAACAGGTCTCGGGTCTGCCCGGAAGCCAGAACCGATCCCTCGTCCAGGACCAGCAGCTCCTCTCCGAACCGGTAGACTTCATCCCGGCTGTGGGAGACCATGATGACCTGGCCCCGGTAGTCCGCCAGCATCTCCGTCATCTCGTGCTGGAGCCGCTCCTTAAGGTGCTGGTCCAGGGCGGAGAAAGGCTCGTCCAAGAGGATCAGATCCGGCCGGTAGGCCATGATCCGGGCCAGGGCCACCCGCTGCTGCTGGCCGCCGGAAAGCCGGGCCGGGACATGGTCCTCCAGTCCCGTCAGATGGAACCGCTCCATCATCTCCCGGACCCGCTCCTCCCGGGCCGGCCGGGGAAGCTTAAGCCCTGCGGCGATGTTTTCGGTCACGGTCATGGTGGGAAAGAGGGCGTAGTTCTGAAACATGTAGCCCACGTTCCGCTTCTGGGGTTTCACGTCCACCCGGGCCGACGAATCAAAGAGCGGAGCGCCGTCCAGCAGGATCTTCCCCTGGTCGGGCCGCTCGATCCCGGCGATGCACTTTAAGGTCATGCTCTTGCCGCAGCCGGAGGGGCCCAGGATCCCGATGCGCCGGGCATCGCTGGCAAACCGTATGTCCAGGGTGAAGTCCCCCAGTTTTTTTCGAATGTTCAGCTCCAGCCCCATGGGTCACCACCGCTTCTCGTCTTTTCGTCCGCTTCCCACAAACAGATTGATCCCCAGGATCACCCCGAAGGCGATGATCATCACCACCACCACCCAGAATCCGGCGGTCACATAATCCCCGTCCTGGATGACCATGGCGATCCGCTGGGAGATGGTCCCGGTCTTCCCCGGGATGTTTCCCGCCAGCATGGAGGTGGCGCCGTACTCACCCATGGCCCGGGCGAAGGTCAGGATGGTCCCCGACGCGATCCCCGGTCCCGCTGTGGGCACGACCACCCGCCAGAAGATCTTCGTCTCCGACATGCCCAGGGTCCGGCCGGCGTAGACCAGGTTGGCGTCGATCTGCTCGAAAGCCGCCCGGGCGTTGGCATACATCAGGGGGAAGGCGATCACCGTCGCCGCCAGAATGCAACCAAGCCAGGTCTGGACCACCTGGATGTTCAGTTCCTGATCCAGAAATATGCCCACGGGACGCCGCCGGGAAAAGATCAGCAGCAGGACGAAGCCGGCCACCGTCGGCGGGAGGACCATGGGCAGATTGAGGATCCCGTCCACCACCGCCTTTGCGCGATAGGGGAGTCTGATCACCTTACGGGCTGCGAACAAACCCAAAAAAAAGGAAAAGATCGTGGCCACCACCCCGGTTTTCAGGGAGATGATCAGTGGGCTCCAGTCCAGACTTTTCAGGAACTCGACCACGTTCTTTCCTCCGTTTTATTCTTCAGCGCTTTATTTCTCTACATTGACATCGAAGAGATGCTTCTCATAGAGTGCTTTGGCGTCGTCGTTGGTGAACCACTCCTCCACAGCCGCTGCGGCTTCCGTCTCTTCGTCATCCGCATCCTTGTTGACGATCTGGGCGATGGGATAGATGATGTCTCCCGTCACATCGTAGCTGACCTCTTCCAGGATCTTCACCTTGTCCTCGTG
>CADBQT010000110.1 GCA_902796875.1 uncultured Eubacteriales bacterium | reverse complement strand
GGTCTGGAAGCGGCAACAGCTGAGCGCCCTGAAGGAGAGCCCATCCGCAGAGCGGAAGCCGTGGGAGCCCGCAGCGCCAACGGCCGGGGGCTCGTCGCGGAGATCTGTTAGGAGAGTTATATCATGGGTGAGAGCAACCAAAGGGCAGAGACCAAATACGGACGTCTCCTGGAGATCCTGAAGGAACTGGACAGCGTGTGCGTGGCCTTTTCCGGCGGGGTGGATTCCACCTTGCTTCTTTATGCCGCCAGGGAAGCCCTGGGGGATAAGGTCATCGCTGTGACCTCCGTTTCGCCCTTTATTCCGGGAAGAGAGCTCTCCGAGGCCGATGAATTCTGCCGGTCTCTCGGCGTTCGCCATATGACACTGACCATCGACGTTCTGGCCAGTGAAAAGATCCGCACAAATCCCGCGGATCGCTGTTATCACTGTAAAAAGGAGATATTCGACCAGATCCTGGATGCGGCTGCCCGGGAGGGAATGGCTGCGGTGGTGGAAGGCTCCAACACGGACGATGAGGGGGATTATCGCCCCGGAAGCCGCGCCGTGCAAGAACTGGGCGTGACCAGTCCCTTAAAGGAAGCCGGACTATCCAAGGCGGAGATTCGGGAACTGTCCGAATCAAGAGATCTGCCCACTTGGAATAAACCGTCATTTGCCTGTCTGGCGTCCCGGATCCCTTATCGTGAGATCATTACCGAAGATAAGCTGAAAATGGTGGAAGAGGGGGAGGACCTGCTGGCGGATCTTGGATTCACCCAGTACCGGGTCCGGCTGCACCAGCTTGGCGGAGATTCGGAATATATGGCGCGGATCGAAGTGCTCCCGGAGGATCTGGAGAAAATAATCAGCGAACCCATCCGGACCAGAGTATGGGAAATGCTCCGTAAAATCGGTTTTGCCTACGTGACGCTGGACATACAGGGATACAGAATGGGGAATTTAAATGAGCGTCTTTGAAATTTCAACGGTTAGAAGAGGATAGAGGAGTCTGGATGGATAGACATCCAACTCTTCCGATAATCATAATTTTGGGAAGAGATGGAGGGGCTTTCTGCCAGTTTCTGGTAAAACAGCCTCCCTCCACGTGAAAACACCCTCGCCGGGATGTGTGAGCGAAGGTGTTTTTTATAGGTACAGAATCGGGTTTGTGTTTACGGGAGTTGATTCTGTATCATGCTTCTAAAATCCGTTTACAGATCTTCCGGGATCTGGATCTCCATATTTGCCTGGAGATCATCCGGCTGGATCTCGTTGACCCGGCATATCTCGTATACGGCTTTTCTGGTATCCGTATTCGGGTCCTTATACTTATCGGCGATGCCCCAGAGGGTATCTCCGTAGCTGACCGTATACCCAAAGGTTTCATCCACAGACTCGGCTGTGGATTCCGCCGGTCCTGCGATCAGCTGTATGCCTCCGATGAGCATTACCGCGACGATAACGAGAAATGTGATAAACCGGAACGGTGATGTGATGCGATATCTTTTTCTTGCCTGTCTGTTCATGGTGATCCCTCTCTTTCTCTTCCTCTACCCTTTGCCGTGAACATTTGTTCTCGAGCAAATACATAGTAACAGAATGTTTGTTCGCTGTCAAGAGGGAAATGAACATTTGTTCTTTTTCTTTTAATTCATGTATTTCTGGAGTTTGACATAGACCCGGTCGAAGGCGTCGGTGATCTTGTTCCGGAAGACCACGCCCAGGACGCAGAGTACGACGGCGATGCAGGCAAGCACGATGGCTACGGTATAGCTCCCCTGCTCCACGTGGTGCCCGATGATGAGGGATCCCATCATGGCCGGGGTCCTTCCGACCATAGACAGGATCAGAAACAGTCTCAGCTTCATCTCCGACAGTCCCGCCGCATAGGTGCACAGATCCTTTGGCACGCCGGGGATCAGATAGATGAGGAATACGACGATGACCCCCTTCTTGCTGTTGATCTTCTCCAGCATGTTGTTGATCTTTTCCTCGCCGAAGAACAGGTGCATGGCGTCGTGGCCCAGGATCCGGGCCAGATAATAGGTCAGAATGGTCCCTACCAATGCTCCCGATAAGGCGAGGAGCAGACCCAGCCAGAAGTGGAAAATGTAGCCTGCGGCAAACTGAAGAGCCGCACCCGGCATGATGCAGATGACGATCTGTATGATCTGCAGACCCAGATAAATCAGTATGCTCTGGGACTTATGCTGATTGAAAAAGGCCTCCACGGCTTCGATGGACGAGAACCGGTCGATGATGTCGTGATGGAAAAAGTAAATATAGGCCGGTATCCCCAGGAGGATGACCAGCAAAAGCAGCAGCTTGACCACTGCGATGACCACTTTTAACTTTTGTTTCGTGCTTTCCTTCATAATTCAGATCTTCAGAAGATCTCTGTCCTTCATTTCCTGCAGAGCCTTGATGACGCCGAACCGGGAATGTTCGTAGGTCAGGCCTCCCTGAAAATATACCACATAGGGTTCCCGGATGGGTGCATCCGCCGAAAGTTCGATGGACGACCCCTGGATGAAGCAGCCGTCGGCCATGATGACCGGATCCGCATACCCGGGCATATCCCAGGGCTCGGGGGCCACGCCTGCATCCACCGGCGCCGCCGCCTGGATCCCCTGACAGAAAGCGATGATCTTCTCGGGAGAGCCCAGTTTCACCGCCTGGATGATGTCGCTTCGCGCATCCCCGGATCCGGGGCAGGTGTCGTATCCCAGGGCCTCGAATGCCTTTGCGCAGAGGATCGCCCCCTTCACCGCTCCGTTCACCGTGCGGGGAGCGATAAACAGGCCCAGCATGTTGGACCGGGTCTGGCCAAAGGTCAGGCCGCACTCTCCGCCGATCCCGGGAGAGGTCATCCTATAGGAGATCTTCTCGATGAGATCCTCCCGTCCGACGATGTAACCTCCGGACAGGGCCAGGCCGCCGCCGGGATTCTTGATGAGGGATCCCGCCATAACGTCCGCCCCCACGTCCGTGGGTTCCTTCACATGAAGATACTCGCCGTAGCAGTTGTCCACCATGCAGATGATGTTGGGGTCGATGCTCTTGACAAAGGCCGCCCACTGCTCGATCTCTTCGATGGTCACCGCCGGCCGCCAGGCGTACCCCGTGGCTCTCTGGAGGCATACCATGCGGGTCTTATCGCTGATGGCCTCCCGGATCCCGTCGAGATCGATGTGTCCGTCCTCCAGAAGTTCCACCTGCTTATAGGTCACCCCGTATTCCTTCAGGGATCCCTTCCCTTCTCCACGGATCCCGATGACCTCTTCCAGGGTGTCGTAGGGACCTCCCGTGGTGTAGATCATCTCGTCTCCCGGACGAAGAATACCGGTCAAAGTCAGGGACAGGGCGTGGGTGCCGTTGACGATGATGGGCCGGACCAGAGCGGCCTCCGTATGGAAAACGTCGGCGTAGACCCGTTCCAGAGCCTCCCTTCCCGGATCGTCATAGCCGTAGCCCGTCTTCCAGGAGAAGTGAAGCTCCCGGATGTTGTTTTTCTGAAAGGCATTCAGGACCTTGTACTGATTGTAGGTCATGACCTCATCCAGAGCGGAAAACTCGGCAGAAACCTCCCCCTCGCTCTTTTCGATGAGGTCCAGCACCTCGGATGAGATGCCGAATTCCTCCTTTAACAGATCCCGTGTATTATTTTTTACCATTGCTGTCTTCTCCTCTTCTCTCCAGCTCCCATTCCATGTCTTTGACCAGATCCCGTTTCACGTTCATCTTGTGATCGGCGTAGAGCTGTGTCGTCGTTACCTGTTCGTGATCCATCAGCGCCTGTACGTCGAAGATGGAATTCCCCCGCCCGATCAGGCTGGTGGCCGCCGTGGCCCGCAGCTTGTGAGGGCTGTATCCCGCTTTTCTCGACGTGGCCATGCCGATGGATGTGTATTTCTTCACCAGATCCCGGATGGCCCGCTCCGTCATCCGTTTCCCCTGGATGGACAGGAACAGGGCGTCCTCGTGGCCTTCGGCGATCCTGTCTTCCCGGGGCCGCTCGTTTGCGATGTAATCTTCCACCACCTCGGTCACCGAGCGGTTAAGGGGCATGACCGCCTCCTTGTCCCGTTTCCGGTAGATCTTGAATTCTCCCCGGGAGAAGTTAAAGGAGGACACATTCAGCTGCTGAAGCTCGAAGAGCCGCAGCCCGTAGGTGAGAAACAGGATCAGGATGGCCTTGTCCCGTTTCCTGGTCTTTTCCCAGAACTGGCGCTCCTTGTCCGTCAGATGGGTCCCGGTGGAGACCGCATCCAGCATGATCATCACTTCGTCGTCCTGGAGGGTCTTGATCTCCCGTTCTCCCGCTTTGGGGACCCGGATGGGATCGAAGCCGTCGGTGATGTTCTCCTCGAGAAGACCGTCCCGATAAAGCTGTTTGAACAGGACGGATACGGAGGATTTCTTCCGGGCCAGGGTCTTGTTGCTGTTCTCGTATACGGTGATGACGTCGTCCTTTTCCACCGTGTACTGGCGGCAGTAATCGATGAAGATGTTCACGTCCACGGCCTTTATCTCGACGAATTCGGTCAGTTTGATCTCTTTCGTGGTTTTGGCCTGAGTCAGGTCCGTCTCGTCGATCAGATACTGGCAGAAGAACTTAACGTCCTTCAGGTAGTTGTACCGGGTCAAAGGCAGGACATTTCCCTTCAGATAGGCGAAATATCCCCGCATGAAGCCGGGAAGCTGACGTTCGAGCTTCCCGCAGTTCTCCTCGATCTCGTACTGTCTGAGGGCGATATTGTCCGGTTTGTCGCTCCGGTTATGAAGTTTTATTTTCTTGCTTCCAGCCATAGGATCAGATCCTTCCAAGCCTCCTCTTCTGACGTAAATTCGGACAGGTTCTGCCACTTCATTGTATCATACCGCTTGAACCAGGTGAACTGGCGTTTGGCGTAGTGTCTCGTGTTCTTCTGGATCAGTTCTGTAGTTTCCTCCAGGGTCTTCTCCCCGGCCAGATAGGGAAACATCTCCCGGTAGCCGATGCCCTGCATGGACACGTGCTCCGCCGTCAGTCCCATCTCCGAGAGTTTTTTGACCTCGTCGGCCAGCCCCTCACGGATCATGGTCAGTACCCGGGCATTGATCCTGTCGTAGAGCTCCTGTCGCTGCCGGCAGATCCCGACCAAGGTAGGCGCAAAGGCAGGGTCCGCCTGGTTTGCCTTCCCGAATTCCCGGACCGCTCCTTCTCCCTGACGGAGACGCTCAAGGGCCCGGATCAGCTTCTTCCGGTTGTTGGGATGGATCCGCTCCGCCGCTTCGGGATCCAGTGATTTCAACTGTTCATGGAGGGCCTGGGCGCCTTCCCGGCTCGCCAGTTCCTCCAGCTGCCGGCGATAGGCTTCATCCTTGGGGCCTTCACCGAAATCCATCTTATACAGGATGCTGTTCAGATATAGACCGGTCCCGCCGCAGATAATGGGAAGTTTGCCTCTCGAGGCGATGTCGGCGATGGCTTCTCTGGCCAGCCGGGCGTAGTCCGCCACGGTAAACTCCTCCCGGGGATCCACGAAATCCACCAGATGATGAGGGATCTCCTCCCGTTCTTCCCTGGTGGGCTTGGCCGTGCCGATATCCATGTAACGATAAATCTGCATGGAGTCGCAGGAGACGATCTCCCCGTCGAAGCGTTTTGCCGCCTCCATGGCGAAAGCGGATTTGCCGGAAGCCGTTGGCCCGGCGATGATCAGGATCTTCTCAGCCATGGATCACACCCGCTTGAACATCTTTTCCAGTTCGTAACGACGAAGACGGACGATGGTGGGCCGTCCGTGGGGACAGGACCAGGGATTGCCGCATTCGGCCAGCTGATCCAGCAAAGCGGCCACCTCCCGCCGGTCCAGACGGTCGCCACCCTTGACGGCGGACTTGCAGGATCGGATGATCAGTTTATCCAGAGTGGGAAACTGGCGAACATCGGGAGCATCGGCCAGTTCCAAAAAGAACTGACGGAGGAAACGATCCGCTTCCTCCCCCTCCATGAAAGCGGGAACTTCCCGGACGATGTAGGTCCGGCTGCCGAAGTATTCGATGTCGTAGCCCATGGCCCGGACCTGATCGATCCACTCGTCTTCCGCAGCTTCCACATCGGCGGAAACGCTGTACTGCAAAGGCACCAGAGTCGCCTGGCGATACTTTTCTTCCGAATGGTATTGATTCAGGAAGGTCTCGTAGAAGATCCGCTCGTGGGCGGCGTGCTGATCGATGAGAAACAGGTCCTCTCCGTCGGATGCGATGATGTAGGTGTCCAATCCTACGCCGATCACGTCCAGAGACTTAAGGTCCACGTCGGCGTATTCCCCCTTCTCTTCTGCCATTTCATGGGATCCGGAGGATTCCGCCTCTTTCCGCATATCTTCCAATAAATATTTTATGTCGACTTGTTCCTGGGGCTGTTCTTCTCTCTGGATGGGAGCATGCTCCCGTGCTACGGAGCCGTTATCGACGGGTTTTTCATTACTGATGACCGTTTTTTCTCGGATTTTCCCGGGTTCTGTCTCTGTTTGGACCGGTTCCTCTTCCCTATCCCCGGGGATCTCCACCGTCTCCGCCTTGGGCGCGGGGATGGCACCCCCTGTGGCCAATGCCTTTGCGGCGGCACGCTCCACCAGATCCTCCATGAGGAAGGGATCGTCGAAGCGGATCTCCTTTTTCGTGGGGTGAACGTTCACGTCCAGGGTCTCCGGGGGAACGGAAAGAAACAGAAACGCCATGGGGAAACGGCCGGTGAACAGTCTTTCCCGGTAGGCCCGTTCAAGGCCCCTTTCCAGGTCTTTGCTGGAGACGATCCGCCCGTTGACGCAGAAGATCTGCCGGTTTCGGGAAGATGAGGAATGGTCCGGAGAGCCCACAAAGCCGCGAAGGCGGCACGCTCCCATGGTCTCATCCACGGGGATCAGCCCCTCACGGATCTCTTTGCCGTAGATCCTGAGGATGTTGTCTCCGATATTCCCCTTGCCCGTGGTCTGAAAGACGGTCTTCTTCCCGTTGATCAGCCGGATCCGGATATCCGGGTAGGCCAGGGCCATACGGGACATAAGATCGATGATCCTGCGGGCCTCCCCGTTGTCTGAGGCCAGGAATTTCCTGCGGGCCGGGAGATTATAAAAGAGATCGGATACGGTGATGGTGGTCCCGTCGGGACATCCGGCAGGGACATCTCGAAGGATCTGGCTTCCCTCCACCGTAAGCCGCCGGCCTGCGGGCGCATCGGCCGGTTTGGTGATCATCTCCACCCGGCTTACGGCGCAGATGCTGGCCAGGGCCTCACCCCGGAAACCCAGGGTGGCGATGGCGTCCAGGTCCTTCTCCTCCCCGATCTTGCTGGTGGCATGACGGGAAAAGGCCAGGGCCGCTTCCTCTCCGGAAATGCCCACGCCGTCATCGGTGACCCGAATGTAGCTTTTGCCTCCGTTTCGGATCTCCACGGTGATGTTCCCGCTCTCCGCATCGATGGCGTTCTCCACCAGTTCCTTGACGATGGAGACGGGACGGTCGATGACCTCTCCCGCTGCGATCTTATCGGCGACGGATTTGTCCAGTACCCTGATCATAAATCTACCCTTAAATGTGTTCCTTTAACTCTTCCAGGATCTTCAGCGCTTCCGAAGGTGTGGTGTTCATCAGATCCAGGCTGCGGATCCGCTCGGTGACCGGATCCGGGACCTGAGCGAAGAG
>CADBQT010000109.1 GCA_902796875.1 uncultured Eubacteriales bacterium | reverse complement strand
TACTCGTCGCCGGATACGCTGGCGCCGTCGATGGAGAAATTCTGCAGTTCCTCTCTTCCCGGCGTGTCATTCTCCCCGTTGGTGGAGGCCTTCAGGGTCTTGGTGGTCGTGGCCGTTCCGGTCACGGTGACCGCCGTAATGGTCTCGTCCACCCATTCGTCGCTGGAGTTAAAGAGAACGATGGTGGTGGGATCGATGCTCTTGTTGATGATCACCTCGAAGTGAGCGTCGGTCTGTCCGTACTGCATGCCCACGGTCCCCTCGTAGATCTTGGCCAGGGCCTTGTTCTCCAGAGCATAGATCTCCAGAGTCTTGTCGTGGATCACCACCAGCTCGTCCTTGCCGTTGCCGTCCAGGTCCATCCGCTTGGCGTAGACCACGCCGCTGCCTCCGCTGGCTCCCTGTCCGTACTGGTCCACGAGAGCGGCAACTTCCTTCGTGTAGACGTCGTCCTCAGACTCGGCCTTGGTGGTGGCTTCCGTAGTGGTGGTGGCTTCCGTGGTGGTGGTCGCCTCCGTGGTTTCCGTCTGGTCCTCATCGTCTCCGCATCCGGTGAATGCAAAGGCAGTTCCCACCATCAGCGTCAGCGCAAAGGCCAGTAATATCCAGGTTTTCTTTTTCATAGTCGGATCCTCCTGATCTCAAGTTCTTCCTTATTATACCAGAAAACAGGGCCATCCAAACAGTTAATCCGCCGGTTTCACAAACTCTTCATAGAGGCGGGGCAGACCGACTCCGCCGGCGGGCGCACTTCCCCCCGGCAGGCCCGCCCCGCCGGAAAAGGCAGAACCGCTCTCCGGCGATTGCCGGGGAGCGGTTCTGATGTTCATTTTCAGGAAGCTGAAAAAGTTTATTCGTAGTGAGCCTTCAGGGTCAGCTTCTTTTCCTTCCTTGCGTCCTTCTTGAACCGGATCTTGGACGGATCTCTGGAATCCCGGACAGCGTTGCCATCCTTGTCCCGTACCTTGAACTTGATCTCTCCCGGGGTGATGCATTCCTGCACCGGGCAGACGTTCAGGCAGAGGTGGCAGCCGACGCACTTGTCGTTCAGCTCCGGACGGCGTTTCTTCTCGTTCCAGTCGATCGCCTGGTGAGCTGCATCGTAGCAGGAGATGTAGCATCTGCCGCAGCCGATGCACTTCTTGTCGTCGAAGTTGGGCAGGCACTTGTACTCTCTGTTCAGTTCCTCTGCGGGAATGATGTTGGGCAGAGCGGATCCGACGAAATCATCCAGCGTGTCGTATCCTCTCTCTTCCATGAAGTACTGCATGCCGGAGATCATGTCTTCCACGATCCGATATCCGTACTGCATGATGGCCGTGGTGACCTGCAGGTTCCGGCAGCCGATGGCCAGGAACTCCGCCGCGTCTCTCCAGGTCTCGATGCCGCCGATTCCGGACATCTCGTGACCGTGACCGAAGTCATACTTACCTTTCTTGACCATCTCCTGGAGCTCTTCACACTGGTTGACCTGGGTGCAGAACCGCAGAGCGATGGGCTTGACCGCCGCTCCGGAGTAACCGGAGATGGAGGACTTGCCGTCGACGACCGGCATACCGGTCGTGTTCTCGAAGTCCACGTTGGTGATGGACTTGATGGTGTTGATGGCGGAGACAGCCGCCGCGCCGCCCTTGATGGCCGCCATGGCGTGCTCTTCCATGTTCTTGCAGTTGGGGGTCATCTTGGCGATGAAGGGGATATCCGTTGTCTCGGAGACCGCCTTGGAGTAGGTGTACACCAGCTCGTTGTTGGTTCCTACGTCAGAACCCATATCATGAGAAGTCATCTGGGGGCAGGAGAAGTTTCCTTCGATCAGCTTGACTCCGGCCTCATCGCACATCTTGGCCAGCTTCTTCCACTCTTCCACGGTGGAACCCATGATGGAGGCTACGGTGATGTGTTCCGGATAGTCTCTCACCAGCCGATAGATGTATTCGAAGTTCAGTTCCGTCGGTTTGTCGGAGATCTGCTCCATGTTCTTGAAGCCGACCCAGGGCAGACCCTCTTTGTTGGTCTGGTCAAATCTGGGGGAGCACTCGTCCGCCACGAAGATACCTACGGTCTTGAAGAAGCATCCGCCCCATCCTTCTTCGTAGCACTTGGCGACCATGTCGTAATTCCCGCCTACCGGAGAGGAAGAAAGGAAGAACGGGTTGATCGTATCAACGCCAAGATATTTAATGGATAAATCTTTCTTTGCCATTCTATTTCACTCCTTTCTTTTCCAGATACGCGATCATGGCTTCCGCCGCCTCTTTGCCTTCGGCAACCGCTTCGACAACGGTCTTTCCGCCGTTGACGACGTCGCCGCCGGCGAAGTATTTGCCGCCAGCCTTGCCTTTGGAGGCCTTCACCAGGCCCTTCCTCGCGTCTGTCTTGACGGGAGCGATCTCGGAAACGTCCTCGGGGCTCTGCCCTGTCGCAAAGACCAGGGTGTCTGCGCCGAATTCCGCTTTGGCTGATTTGTCATAGAATCCCGCAGCCTCGACCTTCTTGATCTTGGTCTTGGTTCCCTTGGCCGCTGTCGGATACAGACCGGTGGTGATGCCGATGCCCAGGGACAGAGCATAGTGGAACTCGTTGATGTTGGCGGGAGCTTCTTCGATGGATCTTCTGTAAAGGATCCGGACGTCTTTGGCTCCCAGCAGCTTGGCCGTCACCGCACAGTCAACGGCTACATCGCCGCCGCCCACTACGACGACTCTCTCGCCGGGATCGAAGCTGGTCTTCTTTTCCCGGGCTTCCTTCAGGAAGTCGATGGCGGAGTATACGCCCTTCAGGTTGGCTCCGGGGAACTCATGAGCATCCAGCTTGGAGCTCCACAGACCGATGCCGAGGAATACCGCATCGAAGTCCTCCAGATCCTTTTCCTTCACGTCCGTGTTGTAGACGAACTTCACGCCCAGGTCTCTGACCTGCTTGATGTCGTGATCCACGACGGCCTGAGGCAGTCTCGCGGGGGTGATGCCATAGGTCAGCACGCCGCCAGCCTTGGCTTCTCTCTCGAAGATGGTGACCTTGTAACCGGCCTTGGCCAGCTCCGCTGCGCACGCCAGGGAAGCAGGACCGGCGCCGACGCAGGCGACCTTGCCCGGCTTCTTTTCCTTGGGGGCCTTCAGGGTCTTCATCTTGAACAGCTTTTCCTGTT
>CADBQT010000108.1 GCA_902796875.1 uncultured Eubacteriales bacterium | reverse complement strand
GGTGGAAGACTTTCATGGGGCCCGACGTGTCTCCGTAAACCGGCCGGATCAGGCCCCAGGCAAAAATCAAACACAGGGCCAGGGCCATGATCAGCCCGGCCGACAGGATGGAGCGGGAACGCTCCGCGTGCTTACAGGTTCTCTCGTTCATCTCGGCGCCTCCCTTCATGGGGGGGTGGGAAATCTTTGAGGTTATCCTTCCAGGCCGCAGTTCTTTCGCATTTCTCTCTTGTAGTCTTCCACGCCCGGCTGATCGAAGGGATTCACCCCCAGCATCATGGCCGTGATCCCGCAGGTCATCTCCATGAAGTAGATCATCTGGCCGAAGGTGTAGGCGTTCAGTTCCGGAATGCGGATCTCGCAGACGGGAACGCCCCCGTCCATGTGGGCCTTGATCACGCCTCTGACCATGGCGTCGTTAAGCTGTCCCAGGGTCATTCCCTTCTGGGGTCCTGCCGGGACGACGATGTCCTGGTCGGTCTTCTCTACGGTGACCACCGTCTCGAAGAAGACGGGGCTTCCCTGCTGGAGGAACTGGCCCATGGAGTGCAGGTCGGTGGAGTACTGAAGGCTCGCCGGCCAAAGGCCTTTGCCTTCTTTGCCTTCACTCTCGCCGAAAAGCTGTTTCAGCCATTCGCCAAAGTAGGCCAGACGGGAGTGGCTGAAGGCGACGGCTTCCACCGCCTTGCCCTTCTCCACGTTCATCAGATATCTGGCGATGGCGTAGTCCGCCGCGGTGGTATCCCACAGAGGAGACGTAGCCACGGCCTCGGCTCCCCGGAGCACTTCCCGGATGTCGATCCCCGCCGCTGCCATGGGCAGAAGGCCCACCGGAGTCAGCACGGAGAACCGGCCGCCGATATCTCCCTGAATGGGGAAGGTGACATAGCCCATCTCGTCAGCCTCAGCGCGGAGGGAACCGCTGGTCTCGTCGGTGACGGCGATGATCCGCTTGGCCGCTTCCTCCCGGCTTCCGTATTTCTCTTCCATCACCGGCTTGATGATCTCCAGGGCCGCGCGGATCTCCATGGTGTTGCCCGACTTGGAGATGGCACAGACGATGGTGTTCTTTCTCTTCACTTCCTCCAGGATCTCCCGGTAGTATTCGTTGCAGAAGTTGATCCCCAGGAACCGGACCTCCGTCCCCTGCTCGAACCGGGGGAGGGCTTCGATGGCCGCCTTGGCGCCCATGTAGGATCCGCCGATGCCGATGACCAGAAGAAGTTCCGCCTCATCCCGGATGATGTCCGCCACGTTGAGGATCCGCTCCAGCATCTCCTGATCCTGGTTCATGGGCGCTTTCACCCAACCGGTCATGGGCACGTCTCCCGACCAGAGCTGATCCATTGCCTTTGCGGCATCTCCCCGGGTGCTCTCGATCTCCTCGGGAGTCAGGGGCAGTCCTTCCAGGTTGACTTTGATGTCCATAATAAACCTCCTTAGCCGGATGAACCGGACTGATGCTTTACATAAACAGATGATTGAGCAGCCAGATGAATCCCGGGACCGTGGCCATGGAAGCCACCGTGCTGATAAAAAGGATCCGGCTGGCGGTCCCCACCGACTGACCCTCCTGCTCCGACAGCATGGACACCGTGGCCGCCGTGGGGAAGGCGAATCCCAGCACCACGCAGCACTTGATGATGGGCGCTATAGGCAGGAAGTATACCAGCCCCAGGCTGAGCAAAGGCAGCCAGATCAGCTTCATCAACGAACTCTCCAGGATCCGGATGTCCTTCAGGGTCGCAAAGAACCGGTAGTTGGTCAGGCTGGACCCGATGAAGATCATGGCCATGGGGGTGGAGACCCCGCCGATGTACAGCAGGTATTCGTCCACCGGACCAGGCACCCCATCCCCGAGAAGGCTCAGGCCAAAGCCGATGAGCAGGGCCAGGATGTTGGGGTTCAGGATGAACTTGAGTATAGCCCGGATCAGCAGGTTGGGCGTCACCTTCCGCTGGTTCTTCTTGTTCCTCCGCATGAGGCTGATGCCATAGGTAAATATGAAAAAGTTCATAGCGGCATTGTGGGCCAGCATGAGGAGCAGTCCCGTCTCCCCGAAAAAGATCAGGGCCACGGGGAACCCCATGAAACCGTCGTTGGGCGCCACCATGGCGAACTCCGCCGCATTGGAGATGTTCTCCGGGAACTTCCTTGCCTTTGCGTAATACTTGGTCACAAACCCGTACAGGAAGAAGCAGATCAGGCTGATCCCAAAGGCAATCCCGAACTGACGGATCACCGTCCCGGACAGCTCCAGGCTGCCGATGTTATGCACGATCATGCAGGGGTATGCGAAATATACGATCAGCTTGTTGATGCTGTGGTTCATCTGATCGTCTATGAAATTGATCTTACGCAGGAACCATCCGGTGAACAGGATGGCAAACAGCACAAAATATCTTGCGTACATCGAATCCCCCGGGTCTTCTCCGTATTAACTCTCGTAAAGGTTGTTGGTCACATATTCCGGGTCGCTGGTCACATCGATCCCCATGGATCGGAGGGTGCTTTCGTCTTTGTCGCTGAGGATGGCCGTGCAATGGGCCCGGCATCCCCTGAGGAGCTGAAGCTTTTCCAGGCCGACCTCGGCCATGGGGTTGGTCTCCGCGGAGATGGTCAGGGCCGTGAGGACTTCCTCCAGGTTCAGGCTGGTCTTGTCCGCCTTGAGCACGTCCGTCTTCAGTTCCTGGATCCTCTGCAGGATGTTGGGGGAAATGAGGAGGAGCTCGTCGGCCATTCCGCTGAGCCGCTTGGCCGCATTGAGTATGGCCGCGGCGGCGGCGACCATCCGGCGGGAACTCCGGCCGGTGATGATCTTGCCGTCGGGAAGCTCCAGAGCGAGGACGACCACGTTGGTGTACCGTTCGTCCACCTCCCGCTTCACTTCCGCATATTCTCTGGCGGCGGAGACCACTGCCCGGTCGTCCACCGTCAGGTCCAGTTCATCCATGAGCAGTTTGACCCGCTCCAGGATGTTGGCTTCGATCTTGCCCTTCTTGTAGTCGCACTCGGCGATGAGATACCGGCGGATGATCTCCTGGCAGGCCGCTTCCCGGCAGACTTCATCGTCGATGATGCCGAAGCCCGCCCGGTTGACCCCCATGTCCGTGGGAGATTTGTATTCCGATTCCTCGCCGGTGATCTTTTCGATGATCCGTTTGACCACCGGGAAGACCTCCAGGTCACGGTTGTAGTTGACCGCCTGCTCCCCGTAGGCCTCCAGGTGGAAGGAGTCGATCATATTTACGTCCCGAAGGTCCGCCGTGGCCGCTTCATAGGCCACGTTCACCGGGTGCTTCAGGGGAATGTTCCAGATGGGGAAGGTCTCGAATTTGGCGTAGCGGGCCTTCCTGCCCAGACGGTTCTCGTGATACAGCTGGGAAAGGCTGGTGGCCAGCTTGCCGCTGCCGCCTCCCGGGCCCGTGACCACGATCAGGGGACGGTCCACCTCGATGTAGGGGTTGGCGCCGTAGCCTTCGTCACTGACGATGGTTTCCACGTCCGTGGGGTAGCCTTTGGTGAACCGGTGGCGATAGGTCCGGATCCCCCGGCGCTCCAGCCGGGAAATGATCTTGTCCACCGAGGGAGTGTTGTCCTCGTATCGGGTGACCACCACGCTGTTGATCTGCAGATCGTATTTGCGGAAAACGTCGATGAGCCGGAGCACCTCCAGGTCGTAGGTGATGCCGAAATCCTGCCGGGTCTTGTGGGTCTCGATGTCGCCGGAGTAGACGCAGATGATGATCTCCGCCTGGTCCTTCATCTTCTGCAAAAGCTTGATCTTGGCATTCTCATCGAACCCGGGAAGCACCCGCATGGCGTGCTTGTCCTGGACCAGCTTGCCTCCGAACTCCAGATACAGTCTCTGGCTTCCGCCGCTGCGGATCCTTTCCAGGATGTACTTGGACTGCTCTTCGATATACTTTTCCGCACTGAATCCGATCTTGGGCATTGGCTCTTCTCCTCCCCTTTCTTACATCAATGTTATGTTCAGGACGTTGCGCCCCTCCGCCAGCCCTTTCAGGCTGATGTCGTATTCGATATCGATATTCCCGCTGCCTTCTTCGGTGATGGTGCTGTCCACCCGATTGGTGAGCACCTCCAGGGGGATGGCCCCGAAAGGCGTATCATAAAACCCGGTGTAGCGCTTACCCTGCTCAAAAAGGATCTCCGTACCGGAGCCTGCGCCTTCACCGATGCGCTTCATCTGGATCTCGCCGTCTCTTAACCGGAGCCGGGTCTGGCATCCGGGGATGCCGGAAAGTTCCGTCTCGTCGTAGATCAGATACACGGTGCCGTTTCTGCGGTAGAGTTTCCCCTCGGTGACGAATTCCATTTCGTCCTCACCGTTTTCCCGGCTGATCTGTTTCCCTTTGATTTTGATCATTACCTCTTTCATCTCTGTTCCCTCTGTCTATTTCATCTGTTCCAGCAGACCCTCCAGTTCCTCTCCGGTGAAGTGGTACTTCTTCCGGCAGAAGTGGCACTGGAGCTCCGCCTCTCCGTCTTCTTCGATGATCTCTTCCATGTCCTTGCGGCCGATGGTCATCAGGGCCTGCTCGATGCGGTCCCGACTGCAGTCGCATTCCCAGCGGATGTCCCGCTCCTCCAGGATCTCCACGGCGTACTCTTCCGGAAGTCCTGCGAAGATGGTCTCCGTGACCGCCCGGACCAGTCCGGTCTCGCTCAGAGGCGCCCCGGCCTTTGCTTCCCCGG
>CADBQT010000107.1 GCA_902796875.1 uncultured Eubacteriales bacterium | reverse complement strand
CGGAAGTGAACGAGATGAGAAAAACCAGCGGAAAAGAAGAACTGAAGGGAAGGGAAAAGGCCCTTTCGCCGGGGCAGATGCGGGCTCCGATGATCCCCGGAGGTCTCCCCGAAATGATGGGAGAGATCCCGGAGCCGGCGGCCCAGAAACCGACCCTCCTTCTCCACAGCTGCTGCGGGCCCTGCAGCACGGCGGTGATCGAGACTCTGGCCGGGGAATTCGCCATCACGGTGTTCTTCTACAATCCCTGCATCACCGAGGAAGAGGAGTACATCCGCCGCAGAGAGACCCAGAAGGACTTCCTCCGGGCGTACAACGAGAAGCACCCGGATAAGGACGAGATCCGCTTCCTGGAGGGGCCCTACCAGCCGGAGGAGTTTTTCCGGATGGCCCAGGGACTGGAGGAGGAGCCGGAGGGAGGCGCCCGGTGCGGCCTCTGCTTCGCCCAAAGGCTGGAAAAGACGGCGGAGACCGCCGGAGCGGGCGGATTCGACTACTTCGGAACCACCCTGACGGTCAGTCCCCACAAAAACTACCGGGTCATTTCCCGGACCGGACGGGAGATCGCAGCCAGATACGGCCTGTCCTTTCTCGACCGGGACTTTAAGAAAAAAGATGGATTCAAACGGTCCGTCCAGCTCTCCGAAAGCTACGGACTGTACCGGCAGAACTACTGCGGATGCCGGTTTTCCATGAGATAACTTTGTTAAAAAATCATTGAGATAGAGGAGGAATACACACTATGGGCGAATTGATCCTGCCGAAAAACTATACGCCGGAGATCGATTACATGGAGAGCCAGCGGGCCATCAAGAAGATCAAGGACTTCTTCCAGCAGGAACTGGCCTACGGGCTGAAACTGCGGAGAGTCTCCGCGCCCCTGTTCGTCGACCCTCAGACGGGGCTGAACGACAACCTGAACGGGGTGGAGCGGACGGTCACCTTCACGGTGAAGGACATGGACGAAAAGGAAGTGGAGATCGTCCAGTCCCTGGCCAAATGGAAACGGATGGCCCTGGGCCGTTACGGCTTCAAGCCCGGGACCGGTCTGTACACGGACATGAACGCCATCCGGCGGGATGAGGAAATGGATAACCTCCATTCCATCTACGTGGATCAGTGGGACTGGGAGAAGGTCATCCATCGGGAGGACCGGACGACGGAATACCTCCACGAGACGGTGGTGACCCTGTATAACGCTCTGAAGAACCTGAACGACTTCGTCAACCGCCACTACAACGAGCTGAAGACGGATCTGCCCAACGAGATCTTCTTCATCACCTCCCAGGAACTGGAGGATCAGTATCCGGAGCTCACCCCTCAGGAGAGGGAGGATGCCATCACCCGGGAGAAACGGGCGGTCTTCATCGAGAAGATCGGCGGAGCACTTCGCTCCGGACAGAAGCATGACGGCCGTGCTCCCGACTACGACGACTGGGAACTGAACGGAGACATCCTTCTGTGGAACGACATTCTGGACCGGTCCTTCGAGATCACCTCCATGGGGATCCGGGTCGACGAAGAAGCCATGGACAGACAACTGAAACTGGCCGGCGCCGACGAGCGGCGGGATATGGATTTCCACCGGATGATCATGAACGGCGAGCTGCCCTGCTCCATCGGAGGAGGGATCGGCCAGAGCCGGCTCTGCATGTATTTTCTGAGAAAAGCCCACATCGGAGAGGTCCAGTCGTCCATCTGGCCGGAGGACATGATCCGCAAGTGCGAAGAGAACGACATTTTCCTGCTGTAGACGATGAAGTACGCCAATGTGATCATCGACAATAAGGCGGACAGCACGGACACTCCCTATACCTACGGGATCCCGGAGGGTATGGAGGTCTCCATCGGGGATCGGGTCCTTGTGCCCTTTGCCCGAAGCCGGAACCTGCGGGAAGGATACGTCCAGTCCCTTCAGGAGGACGTTTCCGAAAATCTGAAAGGCCGGATCCGAAGCATCGATCACGTGGACGACGAAGTGTCCCTGACGGAGGAGATGATCCGCACGGCGGGATGGATGCGTACACGGTATGTCTGCCGCCACATCGACGCCATCCGCTGCTTTCTGCCCTCGGGAAAGAGGGGGAAGCGGGCCGTTCATCCCGAACCGGTGGACGATCCGGAAGAGGAAACGGCGGAGCAGCTGACGGAGGAGCAGACGGAAGTCCTGGATCAGGTCCTGGCTGCTCTGGATTCGGGGGAGCACCAGCGGTTTCTCCTTCACGGAGTGACGGGAAGCGGCAAGACGGAGGTCTACATCCGGGCTACGGAAAAAGCGGTG
>CADBQT010000106.1 GCA_902796875.1 uncultured Eubacteriales bacterium | reverse complement strand
GCGGTCATCGGCGCAGTGGTCACGGAGACCCACGGGAATATGCAGGCTCTCTACATCCGCCCCAAGGGTCTTGTGCCGGAGGCAGCCTATCGGATCGAGGAATTGGGAATCTCCGCTTCCGGAGCGGCGCTCATGGACAGCGGATTTCCTTTGCCCGAGATCACGGGAGACCATCCGGCCTTCCTTTTCCATCTGACCCGGGTGGATCGTCCGTAGGACTACGGCACAATCGGAAAGAATGTCGAAAAAAACGTAATTGAAAGCGGACAAGCCGTTTTGAACGCGCGATCCGTAACGAATTACGTTTTTTCTCTTTTGCCTGGAAACTCAAGACGTAGTGCCGATTCGGGCGGTCCCGAAAATCGATGCCCGGGACGGGAGTCGAGACTTAAACCGTGGCGCCCTGGCGAAGAACGGGGGCGATGGTGCGATGGACCGGTTCGGAAACGGAGTTCTGCTCCGGTTCTTTTCTTTCCCTGATCTGGGAGACCAGCAGGTCCATGGCGCTGTCCACCAGCTGATCCACCTGCTGCTCCACGGTGCTCAAAGGCAGGACCGACTGATCCGCCAGGGAAGAGCCGTCGAAGCCGATGATGCGAAAGTCCGGAGGCAGTTGGCCGAACCGGCGGAAGAGATCGTTGAGGACGATGTTGGCGATGGAATCGCTGCTGCAGAAGAGGCCTTTTTTCCATCCGGGCCACGTGGTCAGGATGTCATCCACCAGAACGGTGATTCGCTGCTGCAGATCCTGATAGTCCGATTCCTGTCCGTAGGTGAATACCCGGTGGGTGATGTTCCGCTCCCGACAGACCTTAAGAAATCCGTCGATACGGCGGTGGGCCGGGGTGCGGTCATCGTCTCCCTCCTTGTTGATGTGAAGGAGCACTTCGCATCCGGCATCGCACAGAAGGCGGGTGGCCTGGGCCGCGCCTTCCAGGTTATCCGTATTGACGCTGCTGATATACAGGTCCTCCCGCTCGATGCCCACGATGGGCACGCCGTAGGAGGAAAGCTCGAAAGAGGGGATGGTGTGACTCAGCATGACCAGACCCTCCACATGATAGGAGAGGAGCTCGCTGATGTACTGCCGCTCCGACTCTTCGTTGCCGTTGCTGCTGAAGACGATGAATTTATATCCGTATTTATCGTAGGTTTTCAGGAACTGATCCAGGATCTCGTCGTAAAAGCTCATGTACATGTTGGGAACGATGATCCCGATGAATTCCGTCCGGCCCCGGGCCAGGATCCGGGCCACCTTGTTGCTCTGGTAGTTGAGCACTTCCAGGGCGTGGCTGATCTTTTCCCGATTCTCCTCGGTCACCGATTCCGGCCGGTTGAAGTACCGGGAAATGGTGGTTTTGGAAAAGCCGGTATAGTTGGCGATGTCCTGATATGTCGCATTGCTGTTTGCCATAGATTTCGAAATATCCGGGCAATGCCCGATCCTCCCGGTGGCATTATACGGGAAAAATGAGATTTGCGCAAGGAGAAAACGGTTACTTTCAGAAGAATCGGATAAAAAACAGGGAAAATGGAAAAAACTGCTATATCGTTGAAAAATACACGAGGAATACATTTTTGCTGTTGACATAAAGTAGAAGAGAATGATAGAATCCGCGGTAAGTAACCGGTTACTCACAACCGGACTCGATGCAGGCGGTGAATACGCGCTGTCTGAGAAGAAGTAGGAGGTGACATGTTGAAATCAAGGTTGAAACAGACGATCGTTCTGATGGCTTTCCTGACCATGTCCATTTTCCTTCTGGCTTCCTGCGGTGAATCCACGGGTGACGAACCCACGGGCAACTCCGACGGGATCACCATCTTCAACTCCAAGATGGAGATCCAGGACCAGATGCTGGAGATGGCGGAACGATACACGAAAGAGACGGGGGTACCGGTGGAGGTGTACTACTCCGCTGACACGGTCTCTGCGCATCTGGCTACCAGGTATGCGTCCAACAGCCCCTATACTCTGTCCATGGTAGACGCCAAAGACGTCTACTCCCTGGCGGAGGAACACGCTGTCGATCTCAGCGACGAGAAATGGACCGGCGACACCCAGTACGCCATTTCCATCGGCGACAAGGTGTACGGATTCCCGGTCTGCGTGGAAGCCCGGGGCATCATCTATAACAAGGATGCCATCGAGAAGACCACCGGCGAGAAATTCGATCCGGCGAAGGTCTCCACTCTGAAGGACTTCAAGGCCCTCATCGCCAAGCTGAAGAAGGGCGGCATGGAGAGCCCCACCGGTGTCCTGAAGGAAGACTGGTCTCTGGCGGCTCACTATCTGGCCCAGATCTATGAGGAAAGAGACGATCCGGACGCATTCGTCCGCGGTCTGTCCGACGGTTCCGTGAAGCTGGTCAAGGACAAGAAGTTCAACGCTCTCATGGACACCTTCGACGTGCTCATGGACAACAACTACGCCAAGGAGAGCGCCATCTCCGCCGAGCGTGAAGTGACGGAGCAGAAGCTGGCGGAGGGAGAACTGGCTTTCCTCTTCGGCGGTAACTGGGACTGGTCCGTGATCAGCGCATATGACTACACCAAGAACATGGGTCTCATGCCCGTTCCCCAGGATATGAAAGACGGTATGAACCAGATGCTGGTCGGCGGCGGATCCAAGTTCTTCTTCATCGATTCTTCGGAGAACACCTCCGACAAGCAGCGGCAGCAGGCGAAGGACTTCCTGAACTGGCTGGTCTATGACGAGGCGGGACAGAACTTCATCGTCGATGACTGCGCGCTGGTCCCGGCCTTCTCCAACATCGATAAGGCAGTGGGCGATCCTCTGGGCGCATCGGTAAAGAAGTATGCCGACGCCAACAAGCTGATCCCCAACTACAACTATCTGCCCGACGATCACTATGCGATCCTCGGCGCCCAGTTCCAGAAATATCTGGCGGGCAAGAGCGACCGGAAGGGCTTCGCCAAAGACGTGGAGACCTACTGGAAGACAAAGACGCTGACACCTCACGAAAACTAAGGGAGGAGGACATAAATGGAAAGAAATACGATGTCATATAAGACAAAGCAATTCCTTATGTTTGCCGGCCCTGCGGTGATCCTGTTCTGCATGGTCATCGTCATCCCCTTCGCCTATGGTCTTTACCTGACCTTCACGAGCTGGGATGGCGTATCCGTCGACAAACCCTTCGTAGGAATGGCGAACTACGTTTCCGCATTCAAGGACGCATACTTCTGGTCCTCGATGGGGAGAACCATTATCTATTCCGCATTTGCGGTCATCTTCGTTAACGCTGTAGCCTTTGCCCTGGCTTATCTGGTCACCAGCGGGATCAAGGGACAGAACTTCTTCCGGGCGGGATTCTTCATCCCCAACCTGATCGGCGGCATCGTCCTGGGTTACGTCTGGAAGTTCGTCTTCAACAGGGCTTTCGTGGCCATCGGTGAAGCCATCGTCGGCGGCACCGTGCCGTCCCTGCTGTCCTCCACGGGAGGAGCCATGTTCTGTCTGATCCTGGTCTCCGTGTGGCAGTACGCCGGCTATATGATGCTGATCTACGTGGCGGGCTTCATGGGCGTCTCCGACTCCCTGAAGGAAGCGGCCATGATCGACGGCTGCACTCCGGCCCAGGCCATGAGAAATGTAACCATTCCGCTCATGCGGACATCCTTTGTCACCTGCATCTTCCTGAGCATCACCAGATGCTTCGTCGTCTACGATGTCAACCTTTCGTTGACCAAGGGCGAGCCGTTCAACTCTTCTGTTCTGGCGGCGATGCACGTATACAACAAGGCCTTTGTCTACAAGGATTACGGCACAGGCCAGGCGGAGGCTTTGATCCTGTTCGTCGTCTGCGCCATCATCGGTATAGCTCAGGTATATATTGGTAAGAAAGGGGAGGTGCAGGCGTAATGAACGAGAACGAAAGAGCAGCCAGACAGAAAAAGACGCGTCAGGTCATCACGATCATCGTTCTGATCATCGTCTTCCTGATGTTCGTCATCCCCTTCCTCCTGGTCCTGATCAACGTATTCAAGGTCAAGGGGGACATTACATCCGCTCCGTTGTCCCTTATCGGTGAACACGGATTTACTCTTGAGAACTTCCCGGAGGCGATGAAGAAGATGGATTTCTGGAACGTCTTTAAGAATTCCGCCATCATCACCTTCTGCGCCACCGTGCTGACGATCATCTTCTCCGCCATGGCGTCCTTCGTCATCGTGCGGAACCAGAACTGGAAAGCATGCACGCTACTGTTCGCCCTGATGATCGCCTCCATGGTCATCCCGTTCCAGGTACTCATGGTACCTCTGGTATCGGTATACGGAGGGATCTTCCACATTCTGAACAGCCGGATCACCCTGATCCTGATGCACACGGGATTCTCGGTATCCATGGCGACCTTCATGTTCCACGGCGCGATCCATTCCAACATCCCCCTGGAACTGGAAGAAGCGGCCCTCATCGACGGATGCAGCCGCTGGCAGACCTTCTGGAAGATCGTATTCCCGCTGTTGAAACCCACGGTAGCCACCGTAGCCATCATCGACGCGATGGCCTTCTGGAACGACTACCTCCTGCCCAGCCTTGTCTTGGGTGATAAGGAACTGTACACGATTCCCAT
>CADBQT010000105.1 GCA_902796875.1 uncultured Eubacteriales bacterium | reverse complement strand
TTAAGCAAAGGCAAGATCCGCTCTACCGCCACCCAGACGGTAAAGGGCAGGATCAACAACCAGTTTTCCATGGACGAGTCCGGTGACTATTTCCGGATCGCCACCACCGCCTGGGACGGAGAAACCGACGCCAACAATCTGTTCATCCTGGACAAGAAGCTGAAACTGGTAGGCAGCCTGGAGAACTTCGCCAAAGACGAGCACATTGAGGCGGTCCGCTTCATCGGCGACAAAGCCTACGTGATCACCTACGAACAGATCGACCCCCTGTTCATCATCGACCTGGCCAAACCCACGGATCCGGTGATCAAAGGCCACGTGGAGATCAGCGGGTTCTCTACCCTGCTGGTTCCCTCCGGCAAGGATCATCTCCTGGGCCTGGGCTTTTCCACGGAAGACACGGCCACCGGCGAGTCCGCCGAGGGCGTCAAGCTGGCTCTCTTCGATGTGAGCCATCCCATGAGCCCCAAAGTCTCCGACAGCCTGGAGTTCCACGGCATGTCCAGCGCCGTCCAGTATGACCACAAGGCCCTCCTCGTCGGCCCCGGCTCTTCCTTCTATGCCATCCCCTTCACCCGCTACCCCGACAACTGGGTGGAGATCATCGAAGACGCAGAGATGTCCCTGGATGCGGAGACCGGCGACACCGATTCTGCTGACGGCACTGACGGCTCCGGCGACACCATCGTCGAGCCGCCCGCCCCGAGCCAGCCGACCTACGGGATCCTCGCCTTCACCACCGACAAAGACAAGCTGAACGTCCTTAAAGAGATCCCCACCAAAGAGGCCCTGACCCGCTGCATCTACATCGGCCAGTACCTTTACGGCATCACCGAAAAGGACACCATCGAAGGCTTCCCCCTCCCGGTAGGCCAGGAGGATGAAACCCAGGCTGCGGAAGAGGAGTAATCGCCCCGTGCGATGTAATTCACCTCAGCCCCAACCCTTAACACCACGAAAAAAGACTGCCGCCTGATGCAGCAGTCTTTTGTATTTCTTGTTCGTTTTCGCTCCGGGTCACAACGCCCTTTGCTCTACGCGACGTCCGGCGATCAATACCCGCCGAACATACACAACATGACGCCGGCCGCAACACCGGATCCGATAACACCGGCCACGTTGGGGCCCATGGCATGCATGAGCAGGAAGTTGGATGGATTGGCTTTCTGGCCCTCCACCTGGGATACCCGGGCCGCCATGGGTACGGCGGATACTCCGGCCGATCCGATCAGGGGATTGATGGGGCTCTTGGACAGCAGGTTCATCAGCTTGGCGATGCACAGGCCGCCGGCGGTTCCGAAACCAAAGGCGATAACGCCGAGAAGAACGATGAACAGGGTCTGTGCCCGAATGAAGGTCTCTCCCGTTGCCGATGCGCCGACGCAGGTCCCCAGCAGGATGACCAGCACGTTGGCCAGGGCGTTGGAAGAAGTCTCGGAAAGTCTTGCCGTCCGTCCGCACTCCCGGAACAGGTTGCCCAGCATGAGCATGCCGATCAGGGGAGCAACGGCGGGCAGGATCAGCGCGATCACGATGGTTACCGCGATGGGGAAGAGGATCTTCTCTCTCTGAGAGACGACTCTCAGCTGAGCCATCTGGATCTCACGTTCGTGCTTGGTGGTCAGAAGCTTCATGATGGGCGGCTGGATGACCGGCACCAGGGCCATGTAGGAATATGCAGCCACGGCGATGGGTCCCAGCAGATGATCGGCCAGCTTACCGGTGAGGTAGATAGCCGTCGGGCCGTCCGCTCCGCCGATGATCCCGATGGATCCCGCTTCCTGAGCGGTGAAGCCCAGAGCGATGGCCGAGAAGAAGGCGAAGAAGATGCCCAGCTGAGCCGCTGCGCCCATGAGCAGCGACTTGGGGTTGGCGATCAGCGGTCCGAAGTCCGTCATGGCGCCGACGCCGAGGAAGATCAGCGACGGCAGGACCGGTTTCAGCATATAGAATATGGAGAATATGCCCGCATCCGTCAGTTCATTGGAGTTGGTCACCCCGTGATGGACGACGTCGTTGACAAAGATCATCGTCATCGGCAGGTTGGAAAGCAGCATGCCGAAGGCAATGGGGACCAGAAGCAGAGGCTC
>CADBQT010000104.1 GCA_902796875.1 uncultured Eubacteriales bacterium | reverse complement strand
CCAGGACCTGGCGGTAGTACCGGTCGGTAAAGCCCTTCAGGTCGATGTTCATGGCATCGATATAGGGCAGGATCTCCCGGAGCACGGGAAGCTCCGCCGTGCCGTTGGTCACCATCACGTTCTTCATGCCTTTGTCGTGGATCAGCTTCGCCGTGTCCCGGACGAATTCGTAACCCACCAAGGGTTCGTTGTAGGTAAAGGCGATCCCCATGTTTCCCCGGTCCCTGTACTGTTCCGCCATGCGGGCAAGCTCCTCCGGAGACACTTTGCCGGCCGTTCCTGCCGCTTCCTCCGCCTCCTCCGACCAGGAGATGGGGTGGTTCTGGCAGAAAGGACAGCGCAGGTTGCAGCCGTAGCTTCCCACGGAAAGGATCAGGCTTCCCGGGTAGAACCTGGCCAGAGGCTTCTTCTCGATGGGATCCAAAGCCAGGGCCGTCACCCGGCCGTAATTGCCTGCCACGACCTGGCCTTTTTCGCAGGTCCGGGCCAGGCAGAATCCCGTGCCCCCCTCTTCGATCTCACAATGTCTGAAACAAACTTCGCATGTGGCCATGGGAATCACTCGTGCCTTATCACTTCGAACCGCTGCAGATCCACCGGCTCATCGGGTCGGATCCCCGCCTTCTGCCGGGCGATGTCGATCTGCTGCTCCACCGTATCGATCCCTTCCAGGTCGGGAAGGAGAAGCCCTCTCCGGCCTCCGCTGGAAACGATGACGCCGTATCTCTTCACGTCCAGTTCTTCCGGGGAGTCGATGTTCTCCGCCTCCCCCAGGACGTCCACGTTGATCTCCAGTTCCTTCAGTTCATCCGGTCCGATGGGAGAGAATCTGGGGTCTCTCACGGCGGCACTGATGGCGTTGTCGATGATCTCCTGAGCCACCGAATCGGTGGTGGGACCGATGGTCCCGATGCAGCCCCGGAGGGCTCCTCCTTTGTGGATGGAGACAAAGGCCCCTGCCCGGGTCCCGGTCATCTCCCGGGGGAGGTCATCGGGAATGCTGATCTTCTGCCGCTTCAGGATGTAGCTTTCCAGGGATGCTCTGGCCAGTTTGACGTAGGGGTCGCCGGCCACTTCCGATGGGCCGGCCTCCTCCGCCACCTTCTCCAGGTACCGGTCCAGAAAGTTTCTCTCCCCGTCCTCACCCTCCGGCAGGAAGGTGCAGATGCCGTAGCCCACGCCGGTGACGTCCTGGTGGCTCAATGCCTTTGCGCGGACCCGGGTCCGGTCCAGAGCTCCCGCCATGATCACGAAAGCCCGGTGGCCGCATTCCGCCGCCTTCTCGCAGAAGTCCTCATCGAAGTCGAAGAGCTCTCCAAAGGCGCCCCTGCCGCAGGTATCCATGATCCGTTCATCATACCTGGGGCCATCCTCGTCGAAGCCGTAGGGACCGTAGTCCTGGAGCTTGTGGGAAAGATCCCCGCTGGCGACGATCACCGTCCTTCTCTCCAGGCGTTCGGCGGCTTTTCGGATCAGCTGTCCCATCCGGTAGTGATCCGTCAGAGGAAGGCCGGACAGCCCGATCCGGATCATCTGAAAATCCGTATATTCCTTTTCGATGAACCAGAGGGGCACCATGGTGCCGTGATCCAGCCTCCTGTCCCTCTCTCCCAGGGTCCCCGCCGGGAAATCCTCTTCACCCGCCAGGCGGGCGATCTCCCTGACCATCTCGTCGTCGTAGTCCTCCCGGAAGTTCACCTGGGGCGCTCCGAATCCGCCAAAGGAACCTTCTGCTCCCCCGCCCGGGGAGATGTGAAAGTAATCCCCGTACATGACGGTGTGGGGGCTTATGATCACGATAGTCTCCGGTCTTTGGGATGCGATCTCTCCGGCCACCTCCCGGTAGGCCCTGGTCGTCTCTTCGATCTGATCTTCACTTCCCCTGCCGATGTCGGGAATGATCATGGGCGGATGGGGGACCATGAATGCGCCGGTGATGGTCATGACGCTTCACCTCCCGCAGGTTCCTTTGCGGCATTCCTGTCGTCGTAATGCTTCTTTTCCAGCCGCTCGGCCGCGGCTACGCTGTCGATGATCTGCCGGACCAGATCGAACATTTCCGATCCTTCGGAGTAATCCGCCGGGACATAGTAACGGATCCGGTCCTCCCGGATCAGCTTGTGGACCCGCTTCCGGTCCGGATCTTTCGGATCATACACCCCGATGGCGTGGCCGCCGTAGGAATTGACCAGCTTCATGCAGGGAATGTCCGTCTCGCTGTCGCCGATGTAGACCATGTTCCGGAAAGGCACCCGGATCTCCTCCGGCGGAAAGTAGTCGTTCACCGCATCGTCGTTGATGCCCAGCACGCCTTTGGATATCCGGAACAGGAACTGGGTCTTGTTGGTGAAGTTGACCACCAGGGCCGGCCACACGGCGATCCCGTCGTCATCGTAGCAGAAGGAACTGGCGTAGATCCTCTCGAATTCCCCGGCGATCCGGGTCCCGTCGATCATCTCTTTCAGTCCCGATGAGATGATGTAGTGCTCCAGCCGGATCCCCTTCTCGTCGGCGTATTCTCTGGTTTTAGCGAACCATTCGGCCACGCCGGAATAGAGGCGGACTTTGGAGCCGTAGCTTTCCAGCATTTCTCTTTTAAAGATCTCCTTGCCCCGGGCCCGTTTCAGCATGAGATACATCCAGGCCAGGGTGATGTCCATCTCATTGTCGTCGGCAAACTTCTGGGCTTCCTTCCAGAACTCGTCCTGGTCTTCGTAATTGATGGCCTGCAGATACCCCTGAGCCTGCATATTGTCGGGAGAAAGTGTCTTATCGAAGTCATAGCAGATGGCCATGACCGGTCGGTTATCCTTATTCATCGTACCTCACAGTTTATCGTACTTGGTGCTCTTGCCTCTGGCCTTCTCCACAGGATATTTCGCCTTCGTCTTCTCCAGCTTTTTCAGGACGATCTCCTCCAGATCCACGTCGATCCGATCGGCGAGCATGATACAGTAACTCATCACATCCGCCAGTTCATCGCAAAGCTCTTCCCTGTCAAAATCATCGTTCCACTGGAAACATTCCAGCAGCTCCCCCGCCTCGATGCTTATGGATTTGGCCAGGTTTTCCGGGGTGTGGAACTGATCCCAGTCCCGCTCTTCGCTGAATTCGCGAAAGGCCTGTTTCAGATCGTTCATCGGCTCGCCTTTTCCTTCCTGTGCGGATGACTTTAACTACGCCATCATCCTGGGATG
>CADBQT010000103.1 GCA_902796875.1 uncultured Eubacteriales bacterium | reverse complement strand
TCGGCCATCTCATCACTGGAGGAAACGTTCCGCAGGTCCGTGTTGCTCTCCTTAACGTCTACCGTCTCCAGGATCTCCGCCTTCTCGATCTTGGCTCCGTCCTTGCCGCTGGCATACCGGTCCTCGATCTCTTTCAGGGTCTCCGCCGCGTCATTCTTGCTTCTCACCGCGCCGGCCTTCTTCCCGTTGACGTAGATCCCGTAGGCCTTCACGTTCAGGTCGCCCATGTAGGTCAGCCGGCGAAGGACCTGATCCGACGTATCGGGAACGATGTCCTTATCCAGGATGGACACCCGCTTGAAGGAGATGTCGTCCTTGGCGTCGATAACGACCTGTATGTTCTTATCCTCCGTCAACGCGTTCTGGACCAGATCGGTGATCCGGAGAACGTCTTCCTTGTTCTTGACGTATCCGAGAGGCTGGCCGTTGTAAGAGTACTCGAAGGCCGTCCCATAGTTGAATGCGCCGGCCAGTCCCACCGCCACAAGCAGGAGCACGCCTACCAGACTGAGAAGCAGCTTCTTGTGGGCTTCGCAGTAGTCCTTGAAGGACTGCATCCGCTGTCCCAGGGCGCTGTTCTGGAAACGGTTCGCTCTCACCTGACGCAGGTGGGATGCCGCCTGACGGGCGTCCTCTTTGATCTCGTCCCGTTCCTTCTGAAGGTTTTCCAGTTCTTCCTGGGTCTCCGCCGCCTTTTTCTCCTTCCGGGGGATGATGCCCAGAAGGTCCCGGAGAGAATATCCGGCTACCGGCTGGATCTCTGTACTGATCTGGGTGTCGTGAAGGTCCACGACGCCCCCGCCCATCTCGGCGGATTTTCTGGCCAGTCGTTTCTTTCGTTTGACCTCGGCCCGAAGTTCTCTTTTCTTCTGGATCTCCTTGGCCCGTGCTCTTCTCTCTTCTCTTCTGGCCTCGTCTCTCTCGGCTTTCTTTCGCCGCTGCTCGGCGCGAAGGGCGGCCTTTCTGACCTTTTCCCGTTCTCTTTCTTCTTTGGCCCCGGCCCGTCTTCTGGCGCTTTCCCGTTCCTGGGTCTGCTCCATCTGGACCGACTCGATCTGCTGCTCCATCTGCCGACGGTACATGGACTCAAAGTCCGAAGACCCTCCGGCTACGCCTGGAGCCACCTGGGGAGGGATCCCCTCCTGCTGAACGCCCGGCTGCGGTGCTCCCGTCTGGATCATCCCCTGACTCGGTGCTCCCGGCCGTGCTCCCGGAGCCGAAGTTCCCGGTTGCACCACAGCACCCGGCTGCTGGACGCCTGTCTGGGCGACCCCCTGCTGCTGGGCATACCGGGCCGGATCCACCGCCGCCTCGTCGCTGCCACCCCCACTCTTCAGGTGCTGAAGGCTGGACCGCAGGCTCTGGATATCGCTGAGGATCTTCTGGGCATGGGAACTCTCCCCCAGAAGGTCATCCTGTCTGACCTGTTCCGGCGGCTGAGCGCTCTGCCCCGAGATGGGAGCATTCTGCCCCTCTCTCATGGCCTCATCTATTTCATTTCCCGGATAAGAAGTCGGTCGACTTCCTCCCTGGTCATCTTTTCCGCGCATTGACATATCTCTCCTGATTCCAGACGGCCTGTATCCTTGCAGTGGGGACAGGCGTACCGGATATCCATGTAGTCCGTTTCGTATCCGTTATCCGTGAGCAGGAATGCTTTTTCCATCTGCAGCTCTTCCTGCTTTTGCTTCAGGGCCTCCGTGGCCCGGGCGCCGTCCTGACGCCCCGAGATGATGATCCGGGACAGTTCCGGACCGATCTCGCTGAGTTCCTCTTCGATCTCTCTGATCCGGGGCACCTTCTCGTAGACTTCCCGGCGTCTCTCTTCCGCTGCTCTCTCTTCCTTCTCCCGGATCAACTCGTAGTAGCGATCCAGGTCTTTGGCCGGCGGAGCATCGGCCGATCTCCTCCCCTGAGGATCTTCCTTCGTCCAGTTGATCAGCACCCGGTTGACGTAGTTGATGCTGGGATTGCTGATCCCGGAGGTCTTCTCGCAGGCCGCAAGGATCGTTTCCATGGATGCGCCCAGTTCATCGAACCAGCTGGCGATGATCTCCAGTTCCTTTTCCGTGGCGTTCCGTCGGAAGCCCAAAGCCTGGAAGATCCGCCTCACATCCTTGCTTCGCTCACCCGCCATCCGCAGGTAGTCCTCGGCGGCGTCCTCGTCCCGGATGCCTCGCTCCGACCAGTCCCGGACCACCGCTTCCACATACCTCACGTCGGTCTTCTTTCGCTGCCCGCAGTATGCAAAGGCTTTGGCGATCGCTTCCGGCCTGAGCTGGTACTCATTGATCCAGGACAGGATCTCCCGGATCTCCGAGCTGCTGTAGCCGCGGCCCGTGGTCCGCTCGATGCCGACGATCATCTCCTTGATCTCCGGATTGGTCAGCATGGTGTGGATCTGCACTTCGGGCTCCGCCTCCGGCTCCTCCGCTTCCCCGTACATCTGCTGACGCAGGTTGACGAAGGACACGTCGTAGTCGAAGGGATCGTCCGTTCCGTGGGAATGCTTGCGGATCACCCCTGCCTTTTCCCAATAGTTCCATGCCTTGAGCACGTCCTCTTCCTCCATGCCCAGGTG
>CADBQT010000102.1 GCA_902796875.1 uncultured Eubacteriales bacterium | reverse complement strand
TCGATGACGAAAGCCCCTTCCCCGTCGTTGATGGAGGAGGCTTCCATCCGGCGGATCCGCTCGAAGGCGGAGTAATCCACGGACACCTTGAGACGGCATGCGGAATAGACGGCACAGACGCCCGCCGCCTCGATGGCCAGCCGGGCGGAGCTGGTATAGGCCCGCACCAGACCTCCGGTCCCCAGCTTGATCCCGCCGAAATACCGGGTCACCACGATGACCAGATCCGTCAGCCCCTCCCCCACGATGAGCTGGACCATGGGCGCGCCGGAAGTCCCCTGGGGCTCTCCGTCGTCCGACCCCCACTGGACCTGCTGTTTATCTCCCAGGACCATGGCCGGGACGTTGTGGGTGGCATCCCGGTACTGTCCCCGGATCTCCTCCACAAAGGCATCCGCCTCCTCCCGGCTTCCCACCGGTCGGATATGGGCGATGAACCGGGAGCGCTCGATGATCTGCTCCGCAGAGGCTTCCTGTTTCACTGTGCGATAGAGTTCCATCCTTCCCCTCTCAGTCCTCTTCCTTCCTCATGACGAATTCCCGATACCGGGCGAATTCCTCCTCCGGGAAACGGCCCCGAAGGATCGTTCCCGTGTCTTCGTATTCCATCTCTTCCACCTGCCCCGTCTCGCAAAGGCGGGAAACCACGTCTCCCCGATCGTAGGGAACAAGGAAGACCGCATCCACCGATCCGCCGGTGATGGCCTTTTCGATCTCCTCCAGTAGGTCATCCATGTTTTCCCCTGTCTTTGCGGAGATGAAGACCGCCTCCCGGCCTCCGTGATCCCAGGGGATCTCCTCCACCAGGTCGATCTTGTTGTAGGCCAGGATCCGAGGCGCCGACGTGCCGCAGATCTCATCCATGACCTCCTCGGCCACCTCCATCTGGAATGCCCGGTCCTCCCGGGCGGTGTCCACCACGTGGATGAGCAGGTCCGCATCCCGGGCCTCCTCCAGGGTGGACTTGAAGGCTTCCACCAGGTGGTGGGGAAGCTTGCTGACGAAGCCGACGGTGTCGATGAGGATGAAGGGATGTCCGCCGGCTGCGGAGATCTTCCGGTGCCGGGGATCCAGGGTCGCAAAGAGCATGTCCTGGGAGAACACCTCCTGATCGGCCCGGTCTTCCTCCGCCAGGATCCGGTTCATCACCGCGGATTTGCCTGCATTGGTATATCCCATGAGGGCGACCACGGGAACGCCGGAGCGCCGTCTCTCCGCCCGCTGGATCTGCCGGGTCTTCTCCGCCTTTTTCAGTTCCTTTCGGATGTCGTCGATCCGGGAAGCGATGTGGCGCCGGTCCGTCTCCAGTTTCTTTTCTCCCGGGCCTCTGGTGCCGATGCCGCCGCCCAGACGGGAAAGCTTTTTCCCGAAGCCGGTGAGCCGGGGCATGCGGTAACGAAGCTGGGCCAGTTCCACCTGAAGCTTGCCCTCCCGGGAAGTAGCCCGGTCGGCGAAGATGTCCAGGATGAGGACGGTCCGGTCGATGACCCGCACGTCCAGCGCCTCCTCCAGGTTTCGGATCTGGATCCCGCTCAGCTCATCGTCGAAGATGCAGATATCCGCCTCCATGGCCTCACAAAGCTCCGCCAGTTCCCTGACTTTGCCGCTGCCGATGTAGGTGGCGGGGACGGGCCTTTCCAAAGGCTGGAGCATCTGGCCGATGACCTGGATGCCGTCCGCCTCCGCAAGGCCGGCCAGCTCGTCCATGGACCGCTCCGCCGCCTCTCCCGAGCCTACCCCTGCCAGGATCGCCCGGTAGTCGTCCTCCCTCATGATCCGGTTGTCTTCATCAAATCTCGTTGCCACCGATGTGTTCCCTCCAGCTTATATCCGGCTTTGTCCGGACACTCGTGATAATAAAAAACCCGCAGACAGCATGACGGCTCTGGCCATGCCGGAATGCGGGCTTCTCTTTCCATTTCTAGACGGTCATGTTGCCCAGTTCTTCCTTGAACTTGGAGTTTAAGATCTTGATCCTGGTCCCCTTCATTCCCAGGGATCTGGACTCGATCACCCCGGCGCTTTCCAGTTTGCGCAGGGCGTTGACGATGACGGACCGGGTGATCCCGGACCGGTCGGCGATCTTGCTGGCCACGAGAAGACCTTCGTCTCCATCCAGCTCGGCGAAGATCTGCTGCACCGCTTCCACCTCGGAATAGGACAGGGTATCCAGGGCCATTCTGACCATGGCCAGTTCCCGTTCCTCCGCCTCTTCTTCTTCCGTCTTCTTTCTCTGGATCTCCAGTCCGACCACAGTGGCTCCGATCTCGCCCAGGACCAGATCCTCATCGGAGAACTCCGGCTCGTACCGGGTCATGATCATGGTTCCCCAGCGCTTGCCGCCGCCCATGATGGGGATCATGGTGTGGATCTTGTCCGTGGTGTCATAGTCGTACTTGAACACGTCAAGCACTTCGTCCCCGGACAGATTGGCCACAGTGTCTTCGAACTTCAGGAACTCCTCGTTGTATTCGCCGGGGAAAAGTTCATCCCCCGTCTCCGAATCGGTGATCAGAGAACTGTCGGATTGGACCTTGTAGGCTACACCGATCACCTTGCCCCTTCTGTTGGCCACGTAAACGTTGGCGTCCATCATATCGCTGAGCACCTGACACATCTCGTTGAAAGACAGGGCTCCCGTGGGGCATTCCTGGAGAAGCCAGTTCAGTTTTCTTACATTGGATAAAATATCGCTCATATCGTCCCCCTGCGTTATATTATTGACAATATCATTATACCGTTACAGTGGGAAAATACAACGAATTTTTTTGATTTTTCTAAAAAGTTGCAAAAACAGGTACAATTCTACAGAATGAACCGATCGATATCCTCGGGATGGATCTTCTCCTCAAAGATCTCCTTCACGTAATCCCTGTCGATAACGACTTTTTCCGTCTCCATATCGGGAATGTTGAAGGAAATATCTTCCAGGAGCCGTTCCAGGATGGTGTGCAGTCTTCTGGCGCCGATGTTCTCCGTCTGCTCGTTCATCAGATGGGCCATCTCGGCGATCTCATCCACCGCTTCCTCGGTGAATTCGATCTCGATCCCCTCCGTCTCCAACAGGGCTTTGTGCTGCTTCAGGAGGGCGTTCTCCGGAATGGTCAGGATCTTGACGAAAGTCTCTTTGTCAAGATTTTCCAGTTCTACGCGAATGGGGAACCGGCCCTGAAGCTCGGGGATCAGATCCGTGGGCTTGGCCGTATGGAATGCTCCCGCGCCGATGAAGAGGATGTGATCCGTCTTGACCGGGCCGTGCTTCGTGTTGATGACGCTTCCCTCCACGATGGGCAGAATATCTCTCTGGACACCTTCCCGGGACACATCCGCGCCGCTCCGGTATCCGGAACCGGAAGCGATCTTGTCGATCTCATCGATGAAGATGATGCCGTTCTGCTCCGCGTTGACCAGAGCGTCGTCGGTGACCTGATCCATGTCGATCAGATTCTGGGCCTCCTCTTCCCGGAGGATCTTCCGGGCGTCCTTGACCTTGACCTTCTTGGTCTTTTTCTTTTTGGGGGCCATGTCGCCGAAGATGTTTCCGATGGCGATGCTCATCCCCTCGTTGCCCATATCCAGCTGGTTGTTCTTGGGTGCATCGGTCACCTGGATCTCGATGTACTGTTCCTCCAGAAGGCCGTCCTTCAGCTGCTGACGGACCTGCTCTCTGGCCAGTTCCGTATCCCGCTCCGTCTCGTCCTTGGCGGCGGCAGCCTGCTGTTGTTCGTACTGCTCCTTCTGGCTCACGTATCCTCCGTTGCCCAAAAGGAAATCGAAGGGTCCGCGGCTCGTCTCGCCTGCCACGTTCCGGCCTTTGCCGGGGATGATGGCCTCGATGATCCTCTCCTCCGCCAGCTCGTCGGCGATGGAGTACTTCTCCTCCAGCATGGCCTGCTTGGTGATCCGGATGGATGCTTCCATCAGATCCCGGACCATGGAATCCACGTCCCGGCCCACGTAGCCCACTTCGGTGAACTTGGTTGCCTCCACCTTGACGAAGGGGGCGTCCATCAGCTTGGCCAGCCTTCTGGCGATCTCCGTCTTACCGCATCCTGTGGGTCCCATCATCAGGATGTTCTTGGGGGTGATCTCCTCTCTCATCTCTTCCGAAAGAAGACTGCGGCGGTAACGGTTTCGGAGGGCGATGGCGACGGATTTCTTGGCATCGTCCTGGCCGATGATATATTTGTCCAGTTCGTTGACGATCTCCTTGGGAGTCATCTGATACAGTTTGTTCGCCATGATCCTCCTCCTATAGCTTCTCCACGGAAATGTGGTCGTTGGTGTATACGCAGATGGATGCCGCGATCTCCAGGGATTTGCGGACGATCTCCTCCGCACCCAGGTCGGTGTTGTTGTAAAGGGCGTTGGCCGCCGCATAGGCGTAGTTTCCGCCGGAGCCAATGGCCACGAAAGGCTGATCCGGCTCGATGACTTCGCCGGTGCCGGAGATGATCAGCAGATCCTCCTTGTCGGCAACGATCATCAGGGCTTCCAGATTCCGCACCGCTTTATCGGACCGCCACAGCTGGGCCAGGGCGACTGCCGCCCGCTTCAGGTTCCCGCCGTGCTCGTCCAGTTTGCTCTCGAATTTCTCCGTCAGCGAAAAGGCATCGGCAACCGATCCGGCAAATCCGGTGATGATGGAATTGCGATAGATCTTTTTTACCTTCTTCGCTCCGTTTTTCATAATGGCGGTCTCGCCCATGGTCACCTGGCCGTCGCCGCCGATGCAGATATCGTCATCGCCCCGTTTGACGGCAACGATGGTGGTTCCGTGAAATTCTCCCATTGTTCCCTTGTCCTCCTGTCTCCTGAAATGCTGTCTATATTATACACGTTTTCCCGGGGGTACGCATTCTAGGCTTCCTTGGCTTCTTTGGATTCCCTGGCTTCCCGGTAGTCACATTCCTTGTTGGAGCATGCCACCTTGATGGTCTTGGTGTTCTTCTCCACGAGAAGGCTGCCGCACTTGGGGCATTTCCGGTCGATGGGCTTGTCCCAGAAGACTGTCTTGCAGTCGGGGTATCCGGAGCATCCATAGAAGATCCTTCCCCTTCTGCTACGCTTCTGGACGATCTCCTTGCCGCAATTTGGGCACTTGGCCCCCGTGGAGTGCACGATGGGCCGGGTGTTTTTGCACTCGGGATATCCGGTGCATGCGATAAAGTCTCCGTATCTTCCGTGCTTGATGGCCATGGGCCGTCCGCACTTCTCGCAGGTCTCTCCGGTCAGTTCGACCTCCTGCTCCATCTTCTCGATCTCTTCGTTGGCCCTCTCCAGTTCCTTCTCGAAGTCTACGTAGAAGTCTTCGATCAGGGTCTTCCACCGGATGCCTCTGGCCTCTACGTCATCCAGCTTTTCCTCCATGGTCGCGGTAAATCCCGTGTCCACGATCTCGGTGAAGTACTCGGAAAGCAGATCCGTCACCGTGAATCCCAGTTCCGTGGGGATGAGGACCTTTTTCTCTCTGCGGATGTACTTCCGATCGATGAGGGTACTGACGATGGGGGCATAGGTGCTGGGGCGGCCGATGTCCTTGTCTTCCAGGTCTTTGACCAGGGTCGCTTCGGTGAATCTCGCCGGCGGCTGAGTGAAGTTCTGCTCCCCGTAGACCTTTTTCGGATCCAGGGTCTCCCTTTCTGCCAGCTCAGGCAGCCACTTGTTCTCCTCTTCATTCTTCGCCGAATCGTAGATCTTCAGGAATCCGTCGAATAAAAGCTTGGAGCCGGATGCCCGGAAGCTGTAGGGACCGTTTTCGATCTCCACGCTGACCGCCTTGAACCTGGCCGGCGCCATCTGACTGGCGATGAACCGGTTCCAGATCAGCCGGTACAGGCTGTACTGGTCCTTGGACAGCTGGTCCTGGATCTTCTCCGGAGTCAGGTCTACATAACTGGGACGGATGGCTTCGTGAGCATCCTGGACGTCCTTCTTCCGGTTGGTGTAGACCGTGCCCCCGTAGTAATCCCTGCCCAGATTCTCTTCGATGTATGACCGGGCCGCGCCTCTGGCGTCATCGGAGATCCGGACGGAGTCCGTACGGATATAGGACACGAGACCCACGGTGCCCATGCCCTTGATCTCCACACCTTCGTAGAGCTGCTGAGCGACCATCATGGTCTTCTTGGTGGAAAAGTTGATCTTGTTTGCCGCATCCTGCTGCAGGCTGCTGGTGGTAAAGGGCGGAGCCGCCTTTCGGGACCGGTCCTTTTCTTCGATCTTCTTTACGCTAAAGGATCCCCGCTTCAGTTCATCCAGGATCCCGTTGCTCTCTTCTCCGTTGGCTACGGAGATCTTCTTTCCATCCTTTGTGGCCAGCTTCGCCGTAAAGGGTTTGCCGTTTTTCTCGAAGTCCGCCAGGATGTTCCAGTACTCTTCCGGCTCAAAGGCAAGGATCTCCCGCTCTCTGTCGCAGATGATCCTCAAGGCTGCCGACTGGACCCGTCCGGCGCTGAGTCCTCTTCTGACTTTCTTCCATAATATAGGGGAGATCTGATAGCCCACCAGACGGTCCAGCACACGCCGGGCCTGCTGGGCATCCACCAGGCGCAGATCCACCGTCCGAGGATTCTTCACCGCCTCTTTGATGGCATTTTTGGTGATCTCGTTGAACACGATCCGACAGGGTTCTTCCGGATCGATGCCCAGGAGATATTCCAGATGCCAGGAGATGGCTTCTCCCTCACGGTCCGGGTCGGTAGCCAGGTAGACTCGGGCGGCTTTAGACGCTTCCTTCTTCAGTTCGCGGATCACGTCGCCCTTTCCCCTTATGTTGATGTACTGAGGTTCAAAGTCGTTTTCGATGTCGATGCCCAGCTTGCTCTTGGGAAGATCACGGACGTGACCCACCGACGCAACGACCTTATATTTGCTCCCGAGGAACTTGCCGATGGTCTTGGCCTTGGACGGCGACTCGACGATCACAAGATTCTTTTTTGGTGCTTTTTTGGCTTTTGCGGCCATATTTCTCTCCTCACCTGAACGTACCATAACTTTTACAGTAACCGATTATAGGTGCATTATGTGATATTTGCAAGAAAAAATTTCCCCATAGATGAAGAGACCACTCCTTTCATTTCCATCACGGAAAGGATGGGATTCACGTATTGGGGGGATTTCTCCAGCTGAAGACAGATGTCGTCCAGACGCATCTCTCCCCGGTCGGAAATAAGGGCGAAGATCTCCTGTTCCCTGGGGCTCAGTTTCAGCCGGACATCCTCCGCCATCACCTTGCCCAGGCCCAAAGCCTCCGCCGCGTCCTCTATGCGGATGATGGGATCCACTCCCTCCTGGATCAGCTTGTTCGTTCCCAGATGGAACCGGCTGTCGATATTTCCGGGGACGGCCATCACCTGCCGGCCCTGTTCCGCCGCAAGTTCAGCGGTGATCATGGCCCCGCTTCGGTCCCTGGCCTGGACCACGATGGTCATCTCCGAAAGTCCGCTGATGATCCGGTTCCGCTGAGGGAAGTTCCAGGGATCCGCCGGCGTTCCCGGAGGGTATTCGCTGAGGATCAGTCCCTTCCCGGCGATGGCCCCCATCAGGGCATGGTTCGACGCCGGGTAACAGATGTCGGGCCCGCACCCCAGCACCGCCACCGTCCCTCCTCCGCAGGAGAGAGCCCCTTCGTGGGCGCAGGCATCGATGCCGGAAGCCATCCCGCTGACTACCGTCACCCCCCTTCCCGCCAGGTCCCGGGCGATGGCCTTGGCCGTGTTCCGCCCGTAGCCCGTCGTGGTGCGGGAACCTACGATGGCGACGCATCTTCTCGAGAGCAGGGAGAGATCCCCTAAGTAATACAGTCTCTTGGGCACGTTCTTGATCCGGGTAAGGGCCGCCGGAAATCCCGGATAGGCCGGCTCCAGTATGTCGATCTTCTTATCCGTCATAACCTTCCTCCAATTCTTCGATGGTCCGGTACATCAGGGCCTCTCCCACGTGATCCGGGCCGATTCTCTCACTTCCTTCCAGGTCTGCGATGGTCCTGGCCAGTTTGATCACCCGCACGTACCCTCGCATGGTCAGCTTCATGGTCTTATAGGCCATGGTCATGATCCTTCGGCACTCCTCCGTCAGAGTGCAGTACCGGGCCAGTCCGTCCTCCCCCAGTTCTCCGTTGCAGGTCCAGATCTCCTTCTCATACCGCTCTTTTTGGATCTCCCGGGCTGCTTCCACCTGGCGGCGCATCTCATGGGAGGACATGCCGAAGCTTTTTCCGTCGGCGGAAGCCAGGGCCTCCGCCTCCACCGGACTTACCCGGATGTGCATGTCGATCCGATCTGCAAAGGGCCCGATCAGCTTTCTCCTGTGGCTCTCCAGTTGCCGGGACGTGCAGGTGCAGGGTTTGCGCTCATCCCAGAGGTTCCCGCACTTACACGGATTGGCGGCGATGACCATCATCACCTCCGCCGGGAAGGTGACCTCCTCCAGGTTCCGGTTGATCCTCACGCACCCCTCTTCGATGGGCTGGCGAAGACCGTCGATGACCCGGTGGTCGAATTCCCCCAGTTCATCCAAAAAAAGGAC
>CADBQT010000101.1 GCA_902796875.1 uncultured Eubacteriales bacterium | reverse complement strand
TATCTGTAGCCCTTGTTGACCTGGACCTTGCCGGCATCGTCAACCCAGACGACACGGAAGGTGATGCCTCTTTCCGGCTCGGTCAGTCTTTCCAGCAGAGCAGCTTCCTCATATTCGGGATGCTGTTCGATGACCGGGATCAGGGAAGTAAGAACTTCCTCCACTGTCTGATGAAATTCAACTTCACCGGGGTTCTTCTCTTTGCAGAGCTCGATACATCTTTCTACATAGTTTGACATTTACGCTTCTCCTTTTACAAATTGATTGAAATAGTGAATGCCTCTGTACATATAAATATACACCCCTGTTATTTTTTCGTCAATGGGTGAAGGTTGTCCATTTTTCAGTACATTCTTGCGGTCGGAAGGGAGGGAAAAGAGATACAGTATTTCGTATTGAAATAAGGAAGAAAAACAGATAATATAGTACATATGGTATACCATGAATCGAAGGAGTTGATCAGACCATGAAACAGTTAAACAGCATGGAAGAATATCGCAAATGGGTGGCGTCTCCGGCCCTGGACGAAGCTGCAAAGGCAGAGCTGGCCCAGATCGCCGAACAGCCGGAAGAAATCAACGAACGGTTCGCTCAGATGCTCCAGTTTGGCACCGGCGGCCTTCGGGGGATCATGCGCATGGGACTGAACGGAATGAATATCTACACGGTCCGTCTGGCCGCTCAGGGAATGGCTACCCTGATCCTGGAGGAGACCGGAGCAAAGGCAGGGGGATCCGGGGAAAGACCCTCGGTCACCATTGCCTTTGATTCCCGAAACAACAGCCCTCTGTTCGCCCGGGAATCGGCCTGCGTGCTGGCGGCCAACGGCATCAAGGTCTATCTTTTCGAATCCCTGCGGCCCACGCCGGAGCTTTCCTTCGCCCTGAGGGAAAACGGCTCCACCGCCGGGATCAATATCACAGCCAGCCATAACACGAAAGAATACAACGGATTCAAGGCTTATTGGGCCGACGGCGCACAGATGGCGCCGGATCACGCCCAGAAAGTATCCGACGTGATGGAGAGTATCGACATCTTCTCCGACGTGAATTACATGGACTACGACCAGGGGTCGAAGGAAGGGCTCATCGTTCTCATGGGCGAGGATATGGACGAAGTATATCTTGGCAACGTCCTGTCCCAGTCCGTTGGCGGAAGCTATGTGGAAAAGGCCGGCGACGAGCTGAAGATCATCTACACGCCTTTCCACGGAACGGGATACCGGCTGGTGCCCGAGGTCCTGAAGAGACTGGGCATGAAGCACGTGATGACCGTGCCGGAGCAGATGGTCATCGACGGAGACTTCCCCACGGTGAAATCCCCCAATCCGGAATACAAGGAAGGATTCGCCCTGGCCATCGAAATGGCCAAGGCCAACGGTGTGGACGTGATCATCGGAACGGACCCGGATGGAGACCGCTGCGGGATCGTGGTCCGGGACGGAGACGATTTCCGGGCTCTCACGGGCAACCAGATCGGCGTGCTCCTGCTGGACTACGTCATCCGGGCACGCAAAGAGCAGGGGACCCTGGCCGATGACAGCATCGCCATCAAGAGCGTAGTCTCCACCACCATGGCCGACCGGATCTGCCGGCAGCAGGAGGTGGAAATGGAGAACGTCCTCACCGGATTCAAGTTCATCGGAGAAAAGATCAAAGAATACGAGGCGGACGGATCCCACACTTTCCTCTTCGGTTTCGAGGAGAGCAACGGGTATCTGACCGGGACCTACGCCAGAGACAAGGATGCCATCCTGGCCTCCATGCTCATCGCCGAGATGGCCTGCTATTACCATCTGAAGGGGATGACCCTGGCGGATGGACTCCAGAAACTTTATGACGAATACGGCTATTCCCGTGAGAAGGTGAACTCTTTCGTCTACGAGGGCCTTGAAGGCCAGGCGAAGATGAAGGACATCATGGAGGGACTGCGGTCGGATCCCCCGGAAAAGATCGGCCTTCCCATCCTGCGGATCCGGGATTACCGAAGCGGCGAGATCACCGACTGCAAGACGGGAGAGAAGGCGCCCACGGGACTTCCCGAGAGCAACATTCTCTTCTATGAACTGGAGGGAGATTCCACGGTGATCATCCGGCCCTCCGGCACGGAACCCAAGATCAAGATGTACCTTATGGCCGCCGGCGACCGGCAGTCTGCCGAGGAGCGGCTGGACATCATCGAGGAGGCAGGAGCGAAACTCCTGGCATAGACCATGACCGAACCCATGACCATGGACATGGATACGAAGAATCAGCAGTTCGATGAGGATCTGGAAAAGATCCTCGATCTGCTGGAAGAGAGCGCCTATTTCAAGGCCAGGGACGAACTCCTGAAGTACAATGCGGTAGATATCGCCGAGATGCTGGAGGACGTCCTGGAGGACTTTGGCGTGGAAAAGGTGGTCATTCTCTTCCGCATGCTCCCCAAGGACATTTCCGTGGATGTCTTCTCATATCTTCCCGGTGATGACCAGGTGAGCATCGTCGGGGCCATCACCGACCGGGAGCTGTCCTACATCATGAAAGAGATGGACTTCGACGATAAGATCGACGTCCTGGAGGAACTGCCCGCCAACATCGTGGACAAGATCCTGGAGAAGACCCCCAGGGAAGAGCGGAAGCTGATCAACGAGTTCCTCAAGTATCCGGAGAACAGCGCCGGAACCCTGATGACTCCCGAATACATCAGTCTTCAGGAGACCATGACCGTGGGACAGGCCATGGCCTACATCAAAAGCGAAGGGCTGTCCAGTGAGACGGTCTATACCTGTTATGTGAAACACGGCGGCCGGAAGCTGGAGGGCATCGTATCCCTCCGTGCCCTGGTCATCGCCGACGACGACACGCTGATCTCCGATCTCATGGAGACCGAATACGTCTATCTCAACGTGTACGACGATCAGGAGGAGGTCGCCGAGGCCTTCAAAAAATACGGATTTCTGGCCCTGCCTGTGGTGGACAACGAACACCGCCTGGTGGGGATCATCACCTTCGACGATATCATGGAGATCATCGAAGAGGAGACCACCGAGGACATCGAACGTATGGGCGGCGTCATGGGCGAGTCGGACAAGGAGTATCTGGACATGGGGGTGTTCCGCCATGTGAAGAACCGTCTGCCCTGGCTCCTCTTCATGACGGTCACCCTGATGATCACCGGGACACTGATCTCCCAGTTCGAGGCGGTCCTTTCCCAGGTCATCGTTCTGGTGGCCTATCTGCCTTTGCTCATGGGTACCGGCGGAAACACAGGCACCCAGGCAGCGACCCTGATCATCCGTGGACTTTCCGTGGACGAACTGGATCTGAAGGATGTGGTCAAAGTCCTGTGGAAGGAGCTTCGGGTGAGCATCATCCTGGGCATCGTCCTCAGTATATTCAATTTCCTGAAGATCGTGATCGTCGATCAGCAGTCGCCTATGATCGGCCTGACGGTGGCCGTGGCCATGATCATCGTGGTCATGTTCGCCAAGCTTCTGGGCGGCATGCTCCCCATGGCGGCCAAAAAGATCGGCGTGGACCCGGCCCTCATGGCAACGCCCATGATCTCATCCATTACGGATATGGTGTCCTCGGTGATCTTCCTGTTTACGGCTTCGGTGCTGCTGGGGATCACCCTGTAAGGAGGCGGGCTCATGACGACAGCCATCATCGATACCACGGAAGGATATGTCCGGGAACTGATCACCCCCAGACCCGCTGATACCCACAAAGGCAGGTGTGGCCGGGTGCTCATCGTCGCGGGAAGCCGGGGCATGGCCGGGGCTGCTCTTCTCTGCGGCCGGGCTGCTCTCCTTTCGGGAGCGGGTCTTGTGACCTTTGCCGCGCCAAGGGAGCTTTTCCCCATCCTTCAGACGGGGGCGCCGGAAGCCAT
>CADBQT010000100.1 GCA_902796875.1 uncultured Eubacteriales bacterium | reverse complement strand
GGTCCAGCATCTCCACGATCCTCTTGTGGGCCGCGTCCCGGGCGGTATAGACGGTCCCGGAGAGGAGGATCTGATCTCCTGCCCGAAGATCCTTCAGCTTTTCCCGGGTAAGCGGGGTCTCCAGCCGGATCGGGTTCTTGGTTTCGTTTCTCACAGGATCACCTCCCCGTGGCGGGATACGTGGCAGTTGATGTTGACGGCCACCGGCAGCCCGGCGATGTGAGTGGGCGCCGTCCGGATGTTCACCTTCAGGGCCGTGGTCCGGCCGCCGAAGCCCTGGGGCCCGATGCCCAGCTCGTTGATCCTGGCCAGGAGCCGTTCTTCCATCTCCCGATAGACCGGGTCTTCATTTTCCCCGTCCAAAGGATCCAGCAACGCTTCTTTGGCCAGCAGGGCCACCCGGCTGAAGTTGCCGCCGATCCCTACGCCCACCACGATGGGGGGACAGGGATTGGCACCGGCCAGCCGGCAGGTCTCCACCACGAAGTCCTCGACTCCTTCCGCTCCCGCAGAAGGGGGCAGCATGGCGATCCGGCCCATGTTCTCCGAGCCGAACCCCTTGGGGGCGACGACGATCTTCACCTTGTCTCCGGGGACGATCCGGACATTGATATCCGCCGGCGTATTGTCTCCCGTATTCTTTCTCTCCAGAGGATCGGAAACGATGGATTTTCTCAGGAACCCTTCTTCGTATCCCCGGCGAACGCCTTCATTGACTGCATCCTCCAGAGCGCCTCCCGTAAGGTGGACTTCCTGGCCGACCTCAAGAAAGACGCAGGCCATCCCCGTATCCTGGCACAAAGGGAACTCCCCTTCGCTGGCCACATCGATGTTCTCCTGGATGATCTTCAGGATCTCCTTGGCCGGAGCCCAGTCTTCCTCTGCCGCCCGGGCGGCGAGACAGGCGGTCGCGTCGTCACCCAGCCGGTGGTTGGTCTCCACGCAAAGGCGAGCCACCTCTTCCGTTATTCTGCTTACGTCAAGGTCTCTCATGATTCCTCCTCGTTACGCCTGTTTTCCTACGGGGATCCGTCCCTGCGGGTCGATCCCGATGACCTTTTCTCCTCTGCTCCTCAGTTCCCGTACCGCTGTGATGTCATCCTCTTCGATGACCTCTCCCGGACAGACCAGAGGGATCCCCGGGGGATAGGGAATGATGGAAGCGCCGCAGATCCTGCCGACGCACTCCCCTAAAGGAACCAGCTCCGTATCCATGGGGATGGGCGCCAGGGTTCGCCGTGCCGTCCAGGGGATGGACGGCGGGTCGATCCCAACCGGGGCGCCTCCGGTTTCACCGGAACCACAGGTCTCGCCGGCACTGCTGCCACCATCCAACTCGACCGCCGATCCGGCGGCGATCTCCTTCAACGCCTGAAGGAGCCGCTGGTAATCTTTTCTCGTGTTACCGATCCCGGTCATGCACATGAGGATGTTTCCCGTGACCAGTTCGGCGTAGATCTCCCGCTTCAGAAGCTCCTCCTCCAAAGCCGATCCATCCAGACCGCACCCGCTCATGTCCAGGTTGATCTTGGTCAGGTCCATATTGATCCCGGCCTGGGCCGGATCCTTGTCGATCTTCTGCTCGGCCGTCTCGCCGGCAGGGATCCCCATGATCTTAAGGCCGGAGATCTTTCCGGCCTCCCGGTAGAACCGGGTCAGGTTTTCCCGCCACTCCTGGATCAGTTCCTCGCCATGTTCCTCCAGGATGTCTGCATTCACATCCAAAGAGCCCATGAGAATGTAGGATGGGCTGGTGCTTTCGATGGCCTGGAGCCGATCCTCCAGCCGATACAGGTTCTCCGCCAGGATGTCCTTGCTGTCATCGCCGGAGCCTTCTTCACCGGCGTTCCCGGCGAACACGCCTCCCCGGCATACGTTGAGAACGGCGCTCTGGGTCAGAGAACCCAGCGTCTTGTGGGTGCTGTTGACCACCAGGTCCGCCCCGCCGGTCTCGGCGGACAGGGGCATGGGCAGCTCCGTGTCGGAAGTCGTTCCGGCAACCTCTCTGTCAGCCCCTCCGAAGTCTCCCGCCTTTTCGAAAAATTTCAGATGGGCCCCGTGGGCCTGATCCACGATGAGGATCTTTCCCGCCTCGTGAACCACCCGGGCGATGGCTTCGATGTCGCTGCAGATCCCGTAGTAGTTGGGGCTGGGCAGGATCACCGCCTTTGCATCCGGCTCCCTGGCGAGAAGCCGCCGGATCTCCTCCGGATCCACCGGACCTGCGATCCCATACTCTTCGATCTCCTCCGGGTAGGCGTAGACCGGCTGG
>CADBQT010000099.1 GCA_902796875.1 uncultured Eubacteriales bacterium | reverse complement strand
CGATCTCTCACTTTTTGGGAGACAAAACTCCGGATCCCCGGATCTCACAAACTGAGCCCGCATGAATATACCGTTCCGGTGCATGAATATACCAAGCTCCGCAAAATGCCCACCCGAGGCATAATGATTCCGCCCCACAGCAAAACAAACCGCCTGACGGCGGTTTATTATCACACACCGGGCCGGATGGACATCGGCGCCGGGGGAATACCGGACAAAGCGAAAACAGTTCCAACCCTCTCCGCCATCGCCCAGCTATCTCACGATGGCAAAAGAGTATTGGAACTGTTTACGATATTCGCTGTAAGGGAAGGAGGATCCTTATGCGCTTCTTCTCCGCCGGTAGATCATCACTCCCGCGATGCCCACCACGCAGGCGGCCATCAGGATGATCCAGAGGACTACCTGGCTGGCGTCTCCGGTCCCGGGAGCGGGATCCGTCTCCTTCTCATGGGATCCGGAAGGGGTCTCCCCGTTTGTCGGGATCATGGTCTCTTCCTCCTCGGGCACTTCTGCTTTCCGGTTTTTCTTCGGGATCTCAGAGGACTCCTCCGGCTCCTTTTCCGGGTCGTGGTGGATATCGAATTCTCCTTCTACCTCCTCCCAGACCGCATAGAGGTGATTGTCCTGTATGCCGGCAGCCGTCTCTTCGGCTTCCTGGAAGTACTCACGGTCTGAGGAATCGGAGAAGATGGTCTCCCCGTCTTCGTTGGTCCAGCAGACGAATGCGTAGGCTTTATCGTTATATCTGTACTTCGCATTCCAGCCGATCTCCTCGCCGTCGATGGCAGGCACGGTGAACCGGGCATTCACTTTCAGGCCGCTCATTTCCGCGGTCTTGCCGTTCTCGCTTTCCCCTTCCGGATAATTGGTGTGGAAGGTCACGAAGGTTTTCCGATCCTTATCCACGTACTTAGCGTAAAGGTGGATCACGGTATCCGTATTGCCATCCGCCGCGTCATGGTCGATGTCCACGTCGAAGATCTTTCCGTACTGAACGATGACTCCGCTGTCCGGTTTGCCGATTTCCCATCCGGCGAAGATCTCGCTCTCGACGGCCGGTATACCAACGCCCTTGACCGACGCTACGGAGCCGCCCCGATACTCGGTCTTGTCCTCATCCTTTTTGTTCAGCTGAGCCTTCAGTTCATCGGACAGCGTTCCGCCGTTGGCGTGGTAGACGATGGTGTAGGGTCCGAAGGGATTCCACTTGGCGTAGAGGTGGATCACTCCATCCTCCTGGTCGCCGCCAAAGGCATCCAGTTCCTTCGCCCGGTCTTCATCCAGCACCGGAGCGAAGTCGAACTTGTTTCCGGCCGTGGCGTTTTCATCCAGGTACCAGCCGCTGAAGACGAACTTGTCCTTCTTGGGATTCCGGATCGGGACCGGCTTCTCGCCGATGTAGCACGTCCGGGTCGTCTCTTCATCTCCGTTCAGGGGATGGTAGACGAACTTCATACCCTTTGCTTCCCACTTGGCGTAGAAGGTCAGGTCTTTCGGAGGCATGGTCTGGTCGGTAAAGTCATAGGGTTCTCCGGTGCAGTCCTTATTGTCGTACCAGCCTTTGAACTCTCTGGTGAGATCGCCGATCACCTTGCGGTCACCCACCGCGTACTCTCCCGCAGCACCCGCTTCATCTGCCACATGGGCAATGGGGTCATCGACGTAGAAAGCTTTCTTATCCTCCACATCCCATGCACCGTTTGTCGCCTGGAAGGAGTCTTTTCCGTCATTGGGGACAAAGGTGATGGTAAAGGGGTACGGCTTATTGGTCAGTATCATGGGGTACGGATCGCCGTTCTCGTCGTACTCGAAGTAATAGCCTTTCTGACTGGAGGCTTCGGTATATGTGATCGTCCCCGAAAAGATACTGTACAGGAAGTACCCGCCGCTCTTCAGGCCGATGGACCACTTGTGGCTGTGGGGCTTTCCGTAGGCGATAAAGTTGGAACGTGTTTTCGCCTCATTGACCGTTCCATCCGGGTACAGGTAGATGGACCTGAACTCATGCTTGTAGGAAGGCTTGTGCTCCACCGTGATCAGGACCGTATCGCCGTCCTTCACCTTGGCCTCCGGGATCAGATTGAAGCTGCTGTTGGTCCGGTCGAATACGGTCTGTCCTCCGTTCTTCCCGAAGAACTTGACCAGATACCAGGATTCCATCAGGTCCCGGATCTTCCAGGCTTTTTCGTCCTGGTAGATCGTACGGTAAAGGTTTTCACGGAAACGGATGGTGTACACCTGATCGCTCAGATCGCCGTACTTTTCATACGCCGCGTCCCCGCCGATGGTCTCGGCATTGGGAAGGACGTCCTTGTATTCCTCTTTCAGCACCGGGCCACCGGATCCGGTCCAGGCGCTTATGGTATTGGTCGTCGCGCAGCCGGTCCGATATACCACCTTCAGGTTATACGTGTTCCGGTTCTCGTAGATGCGCACGACGATATCGGAGGTGCCTCTGATCCGGTCTTCTCCCTGACGCTTGACCATTGCCTTTGCTGCACCGGAAGCCGCGTCCATATACGCCAGGCACGTGCCGTCCGCCTGCTCCACCTGGATCCAGTAAGGACAGCTGCCTTCGTCGTTCATGACGCCGGTCCGGCTGGGGTGGAAGTGGTGGAGGCTCTCCCGGGAATCATTGGCCAGGCCGCTGCTGGCGCTTCTCTTG
>CADBQT010000098.1 GCA_902796875.1 uncultured Eubacteriales bacterium | reverse complement strand
GGACTTGCCCTGGGCCAGGCCTACATCGCCATGAAGATGTGACCCCGGCGGGCGACCTGACGAGGCAACCACAACCCGCAATGAAACAAAAGAAGACCCCGGCATTTCGCCGGAGTCTGTTTACTTGCTTTTGCGCTTCCCTGAAAGTTAGAGCAGGGCGTGATCCATAGCCGCCAGATCCTTGTAGGTGTTCAGCTTGGTTCTCGCATTCTCCTCGGTCATCTCGAAGAGCTTCTCTGCGATGCTCGGGAATTCCTTGGCCAGAGACGAGTACCGGATCTGACCCATGATGAAGTCGCGGAAGCTGGTGGTGGGTTCGCCGGAATCCAGCTGGAAGGGGTTCCTGCCCTTCTTCTTCAGCTCCGGATTGTACCGGTACAGCTGCCAGTAACCCGCGTCCACAGCGTCCTTGATGTTCTCCTGAGATTTCCCCATGCCCTTCTTCAGGCCGTGGTTGATACAGGGAGCGTAGGCGATGATGATGGACGGGCCGTCGTAGGCTTCCGCCTCCAGCATGGCCTTCATCAGCTGGTTCTTATCCGCGCCCATGCCGACCTGGGCCACGTAGACGTATCCGTAGGACATGGCCATCAGCCCCAGATCCTTCTTCTTGATCCGCTTGCCGGATGCGGCGAACTTGGCGATGGCCGCCGCCGGCGTGGCCTTGGATGCCTGGCCGCCGGTGTTGGAGTAGACCTCCGTGTCGAAGACCAGGATGTTGATGTTCTCGCCGGAAGCCAGGACGTGGTCCAGACCGCCGTAGCCGATGTCGTAGGCCCAGCCGTCGCCGCCCAGGGCCCATACGGATCTCTTCACCAGATAGTCTCTGGACTCCAGGATCCGGTCGCACAGACCCTTGACGATCTCATCCGTGTGTTCCAGACCTTCCATGATCTCCACCACCCGGTCGCTCTTGGCTCTGGATTCTCTGCCGTCGTTCTTGAACTCCAGCCATTCCTCCAGGGCTTCCTTGAGCCGCTCGTCTACATCCAGAGCCAGCAGGGCTCTCATGTTCTGTTCGATCCTCTCCCGGATCTGGTTGGCCGCCAGCAGCATGCCGTAACCGAACTCCGCGTTGTCCTCGAAGAGGGAGTTGGACCATGCCGGACCTCTGCCGTCTTCGTCCTTACAGTAAGGCATGGACGGTGCCGAGGCGCCCCAGATGGAGGAGCAGCCCGTGGCGTTGGCGATGAGCATCCGGTCACCGAAGAGCTGGGTGGCCAGCTTGATGTAGGGGGTCTCACCGCAGCCGGCGCAGGCGCCGGAGAACTCGATGTAGGGCTTGGAGAACTGGCTTCCCTTGACCGTCTCACGGTTGAACTTATCCTTTTTCTGGGGCAGCTTGATGCCGTAATCCCAGTTCTCGCTCTCGTGAACCACCTGGGCATAGGCCTTCATCACCAGTGCCTTTTCCTTGGCCGGGCAGATGTCGGCGCAGTTTCCACAGCCCATGCAGTCCAAGGCGGACAGCTGCATGCGGTACTTCATGCCCTTCACGTCTTTGCCCATGGCGTCCAGGGTGACAAAGCCTTCGGGGGCTGCTGCCTTTTCTTCTTCTGTCAGAAGCATGGGCCGGATCGCCGCGTGGGGGCAGACGAAGGAGCACTGGTTACATTGGACGCAGTTCTCCGGGATCCACTCCGGCAGGTACACGCCGACGCCCCGCTTCTCGTAGGCCGTCGTTCCCGACGGGAAGGTTCCATCCGCCGCATCGGCAAAGGCGCTGACCGGAAGGTCGTCTCCCGCCTTGCTGTTCATGGGCGTCAGGATATTCTCGACGAATTCGGGGATCTCCTTGTACTGCCACTTGGGATCCTCCACATCCGCCCACTCGGGGGGGATCTCGATCTTACGGATGGACCGGATACCCTCGTCCACCGCCTTGCAGTTCATGTCGACGATCTCCTGACCCTTCTTCTTATAGGTCTTCTCGATACCTTCCTTCAGGTATTCCACCGCCTTATCGATGGGGATGACGCCGGTGAGCTGGAAGAAGGCGGCCTGCATGATCATGTTGATCCTGCTGCCCAGACCGATCCGCTCGGCGATCTCCCAACCGTCGATGACGTAGAAGTTGATCTCTTTCTTCGCCAGCTCTCTCTTCAGCTTGGCGGGAAGAACGTTTTCGATCTCCTCGTCCTTCCAAAGGCAATTCAGCAGGAAGGTACCACCCTTCTTCAGATCCTTCAGCATATCGTACTGACGGATGTAAGCCTGGTTGTGGCAGGCCACGAAGTCCGCCTGGTTGATCAGGTAGGTGGACTGGATGGGAGATTCTCCGAACCGCAGGTGGGAGACGGTCAGACCGCCGGATTTCTTTGAGTCATAGTCGAAGTAGCCCTGAGCGTACAGGTTCGTCTTGTCACCGATGATCTTGATGGCCGTCTTGTTCGCGCCGACGGTACCGTCGGAACCCAGACCCCAGAACTTACATTTGATGGTGCCCTTGGGCTCTCTGGCGATTCCCTCGGTAAAGGGAAGGGACAGGCCCGTAACGTCGTCCTCGATACCCACCGTGAAGTGGTTCTTCGGGTTCTTGTGATACAGATTGTCGTAGATGGAGTGGACCATGCCGGGCGTGGTGTCTTTGGAGCCCAGTCCGTAGCGCCCGCCGAAGACCTCCGGAGCATTCCGCTCCCCGTAGAGAGCCGTACGCACATCCTGGTACAGCGGCTCGCCCAGGGAACCCGGTTCCTTAGTCCGGTCGAGGACCGCGATCCTCTCCACCGTCTTGGGGAGCACGTCCATGAAGTATTCCTTCACGAAAGGACGATAGAGCCTCACCTTGATCAGGCCGACCCGGTGGCCGTCGTCCACCATCTTGTTCATGGTCTCTTCTATGGTCTCGCAGACGGAACCCATGGCTACGATGACGTTCTCCGCGTCGGGAGCGCCCACGTAATCGAAGGGCTTGTAGCTCCGGCCGGTCATCTCACTGACCTGCTCCATGTAGTCCGCTACGATCTTGGGAATATTGTCGTAATAGGTGTTGGAGGCCTCTCTGCCCTGGAAGAAGATATCCGGGTTCTGGGCCGTTCCGCGGATGACCGGATGCTCCGGATTCAGCGCGCGATCACGGAATTCCTGGACTGCGTCCCAGTCCACCAGCTTACGGAAATCATCGTGGCTGAACACCTCGATCTTCTGGATCTCGTGGGATGTCCGGAACCCGTCAAAGAAATGGAGGAACGGGACTCTCCCCTTGATGGCCGAAAGATGAGCGATTCCGCCCAGGTCCATGACTTCCTGTACCGAGTTGGAGCAGAGCATGGCAAATCCGGTCTGCCGGCAGCTCATAACGTCGGAGTGGTCACCGAAGATGCAAAGGGCGTGGGTGGATATGCTTCGCGCCGCCACGTGAAACACGCCGGGGAGCAGCTCTCCCGCGATCTTGTACATGTTGGGGATCATCAGAAGAAGTCCTTGAGATGCAGTATAGGTGGTGGACAGAGCGCCTGCGGACAGGGCTCCGTGGACCGCACCGGCAGCTCCGGCTTCCGACTGCATTTCTGCGATCTTCACCGGCTGTCCGAAGATATTCTTCTTGCCGTAGGCTGCCCAGTCGTCGACGACCTCAGCCATGGTAGACGATGGAGTGATCGGGTAAATTGCTGCAACATCAGTAAACGCATAGGACACGTGGGCCGCCGCCGTATTACCATCCATTGTCAGCATTCTTTTTTGTCTCATTATTTTTCGTCCTTTCTTCCAGTAAAAACAGCATTT
>CADBQT010000097.1 GCA_902796875.1 uncultured Eubacteriales bacterium | reverse complement strand
CGGTCTTCGTCTCTTCCTCCGTCCAAAGGCCTTTTGCCTCTTTCGTCCGATCCTCGAATCCCAGGATCTCGAACCCGATGGATTCCATCTCCCGGATCAAGGGATCTTTGTAAAAGGCGTCCTCGTGGCGAAAAGCGACGAACTTCATTCCCCGGTCTTCGCAGTCCCCTTCTTTTCGCGGGATCCGGCTGAGCCGGTCCGCCTCGATCTCCACCGCCCGCATCTGTTTCGGATCCGGATCCTTCTCGTAGACGTCGGCGATCATGATCCTGCCGCCCTTCTTCATGACGCACCAGGCCTCGTGGAGGGCCTCGTCGGGCATATTGGTCCGGCTGAGAGCTCCCTCTATGAGGATCCCGTCAAAGGTAAAGGACATGTATTCGTCCAGGAATTCCCCGTCTCCGTACCGGATGGGGATCCCGGGATGTTTCTCTTTTCCAGCGGAGATCTTCGCCAGGTTGGTATCGATGCCCTCGGCGTCCATGCCCAGCTCATCCCGGAGATAGGCGACGGTGTCCCCCTCTCCGCAGCCGATGTCAAGGATCCTGCTCCCCTTCTTCAGCCCGGCCATCTCCACGGCCCGGTCTGCCAGAGCCCGATTACGGTTCTTCTCTTCGGTCATGTCTTCCTCCTCCCGCGGGCAAAGGCCATTTCTCCTGCCCGGTGAACAAAAGACGGCGGAAACGCCGTCTTTTTCTTCGTTATTCTCAGAGTCTCCGATCCTTACTGTCCTTCGATCACGTAGTATTTCCCGGTGACCACATCCTGGTATACGGTACCCATCTCCTGGAGCTGGTTTTCCGCATCCATCTGCTGACTGGACGCATTGTTGTAATCAGTGATCTCATATTTCTGCCCCTGGGCGGATCCTTTGATGGCACCCGTCTCATCCATCTTGACGTTCCAGCTGATGATCAGCGCCAGGATCAATCCGCAGGCGAAGACCAGCATGGCGTCCGCCATGTTGCCCACACCCTCCATGGGGTTGAATTCTTCCGGCTTCTGCACTCTGCGCAGCGTGCCCTTTGTTCTCGCATTGTTCAGTCTCATTTTCTCACGTCCTCCTGAACCCTAAGCTCACGGTCTGCGAAGTCCCGCATAGACTCCGCCGGGAGCCGGCTTGCCTGCCTTCAGGGCCTCTTCGGCAGCGCGGACTTCATCGTGAAAAGACTTCTGTACCATGGTCTGATCCGTCGGGCTCACCTGTCCCTGCTGGGTCGCTCTGGAGAATCCTCCCTGAGGCATTCCCTGCTGGGTGGTGCGGGGATACCCCTGGGCCTGTCCCGGCTGGACCTGTCCGGGCTGTCTCGGCATTCCTGCAGGCTGGGTCTGTCCCTGTCCTGGCATTCCAGGTCTGGCTGCACCCGGCTGTGCGGGCTGTCCAGGCATCCCAGGTCTTCCCTGCCCCGGCATTCCCGCCGGATGGGCCTGTCCCTGTCCGGGCATTCCAGGTCTGGCTGCGCCCGGCTGCATGGGCTGTCCCGGCATTCCAGGTCTTCCCTGTCCCGGCACGGTGGGCTGTCCCGGCACTGCCGGTCTGACTCCAGGCTGTCCCGCCTGTCCCGGCATTCCCGGTTTTTGGCCTCCGGCTGCCTGTGCCTTTGCATCGGCTTCGGCCGCCTTCTTGGCCTTCACGTCATCGGGAAGGAGATCGTCCAGATTGCCGTTCACCTGCTTCAGGACCTTTTCCCTCTCTACGCTCTGCACGTCGAGTATGGTCTCCATGATGGTCTCCAGACCGATCATGTATTCTTCGTACCAGTTCTTCCGGATACCGGAAATGATATAGGAGATGGCGCCGCTGATCAGGCCGGCGACCGTGGTATCAAAGGCGATCAGCAGGGATGAAGAGAGGGTGCTGGTGTCGCCCTGTCCCAGAGCGATCAGTCCGGGCCCCAGAGGGATCAGGGTACCCATCAGACCGAACATGGGAGCGACCCGCGAGGTCAGATCGGTGATCTTGGTGATCCGGCCGTAACGGATCTCTTCGTCCGCGATGAGCTGCCTGGCCAAAGCCTCCCGGGTATCGTCCGGATAGGTCACCCGGTTGATCAGCTCTCTGGCTGCATCCTTCTGGCGATTCAGCAGGCTGCTCTTTTCCACCGCTTCCTTCATCTGCGTGGTGTTCTTGCCCTGGAGCTGATCCACCAGTTCGGGAATGTTCATCTTCAGCGACTTACGCTCGGTGAAGATCTCGGCGACGAAGCTTCCCAGCATAAGGATCGTCAGCAGGATCAGCAGGATCAGGATAATGATCGTGGGGATCTGCAGCGAACTGCTTATGGCT
>CADBQT010000096.1 GCA_902796875.1 uncultured Eubacteriales bacterium | reverse complement strand
TCGAAAACGGTCAGGGCGTCGATCTTCAGCCCCAGTTCCTGAAATCTGTTGTTCATCGCATTTCTCCCACAGAAGCCCCTGCCTTTGCATCAACTTCAGAGGGCGCCGGAAAGCTCCGGCCCGCCCAAAACCAGTATACCCCAGGTCGGAACCCCCATCAATGGGCATTTTCCCCGCCCTGTACATCCCCGCCGTTCTGTGATACCCTTAACCCATGCTTGGATATGTGGCCGTGGACAAGGGAGAACTGAAGGTTCGGGAATACGAGATCTACACCGGATACTACTGTGGGATCTGCAAATACATCGGCAGCGCCTGGGGCCAGGTCCCCCGGATCAGCCTGAGTTATGATGCCGCTTTTCTGGCCATTCTGCTGGCTTCCCTGGATCCGGCGCCGGACGCTCCCGTTCAGGAGCATTGCATCGTCCACCCCGTCCGCAAAAAGACCATTATCTATGATCCCGCCATCGAATACGCCGGAGACGTGATGCTGATCCTGGCCTGGCACAAGCTCCGGGACGACGCCGAGGATGAGGGGAAGACCTACGCAAAGGCAATGATGGCCCTTTTGGGGCGCCACTACCGCCGGCTGCTGAAACGCTATCCCGGGCTTTGCCGGTCTGTGGAAGAGAACCTGAACAAGCTTCAGGCTCTGGAAAAGGAAAACTGCGATAATCTGGACCAGGCCGCCGAAGCCTTTGCGAAGATCATGGAGAAGATCTTCGCCCGGGGCGCCACCGAGCTCTACGGAGATCGGGAGAAGAAAAATCCTCCGTCCCTTCACGAGACCTTCGGAAAGATCGGCTATCATATGGGCAAATGGATCTACCTCATCGACGCGGCGGACGACATCGAATCGGACCTTAAGGCGGGGACCTACAACCCCCTCCTCACCCGGTTTTCCTACGGGGAGAATGAGAGCCCCGAAAACTTCCGGGACCGGATCGACGAACGGCTCCGATTCAACCTGTTCCACTACCTGGCCGTGGTGGGAGAATCCCTGGAAACCCTTGAACTTGAGAAAAATTCTGGTATTATAAAAAATGTAGTTTACCTGGGCATGAACCGGAAGACGGAAGAGGTGCTTCGCCGCCTGAATCCAAAGAAGACCGGTCTTGCCGGTATCATCAGATCAAAGGAGAGACCATGAATCCCTATGAAGTGCTGGGCGTATCCGAAAACGCCACCGACGATCAGATCAGAGAAGCATACAAAGCGCTGGTAAAGAAATATCATCCGGACAAGTATCAGAACAATCCCCTGGCCGATCTGGCGGAGGACAAGCTCCAGGAGATCAACGAAGCCTACGATGAGATCATGAAACGGCGGGGTTCTTCCGGCGGCTGGGGATCCGGGAACAGTTACGGCAGCTCCTCCGGCGGATACAGTTCCGGCGCAGGCTCCCATGGCCCTGCGGACTACATGCAGGTCCGGCGCCACATCGACTCGGGCAATCTGGGCGAGGCGGAAGCCATCCTGAACCGGAGCAGCGACCGGAGCGCCGAGTGGTTCTTCCTCTCCGGCGTTCTCTCCACCCGCAAAGGCTGGTACGACGACGCGGTCAACAAGCTTCAGACCGCCTGCAATATGGACCCCACCAACCGGGAATACCGTCAGCACCTGACCGCCATCACGGGACAGAACGTCCAGTATCAGAACACAGCCATGGGTCAGGGCTACCGCAACGACGATCTCTGCTGCCAGGCCCTTCAGTGCTACATCTGCGCTGACTGTTGCTGCGACTGCATCTGATCATGAGACAGTCGCCTGCCTTCAAACCTGCCTTCGGCGGGATCTGCCTGGCGCTGACTCTCGTCTTTCTCTTCGGCGGCACCATCGTCCCCGGGGTAGATATGACCTTTTTTGCCATCACCTCCCTCTTCACCGCGGTCATGATCATCGAGACCGGCGTTGGCGGGGGACTTCTGCTTTTTGCGGGAGCATCCATCCTGGGGCTCTTCCTGCTCCCGGGCAAGGTGTTCATGCTCCCCTACATCGCCCTGTTCGGGTACTACCCGGTGGTGAAATGCTTTATCGAAAAAATAAAAGCGCCCCTGCTCCAGGTACTGTGCAAGTGCGCTTTTTTCGCTTGTGTTTTATGCGTCGGCCTGACGGCTTTCGCCAAAGTCGTGGCCCAGAGCATCCATCTGCCGGATTACCCGGTCTTCGTGCTCATCCCCGCAGGCATTCTCTTCCTGCTTCTCTACGACTTCGTCCTGACCTTTCTCATCCGCTTCTATTACCGGCGGTTCCGGGGTCTGGGGAACGATAAGCTGAAGCTTTCCTGATCCCCTTTACTGTACCTGCCCCTGGGCCGTGAAGGTCAGTTTCTCCCCATCGGTGTCGATGGTCACGTGATCCTCATCGGATATGGTTCCCCGGATCAGTTCTCCCGCCAGCTCGGTCTCCACATTTCTCTGGAGGAACCGTTTCACCGGACGGGCGCCGTACTGGGCGTCGTAGCTTTCGTCGGCGATGAACCGTTTGGCTTCTTCCGTCAGTTCCAGGGTGATCCCCCGCTCGGAGAGCCGCTGCTCGATGTCCTTCATGGTCAGTTCGATGATCCTGACGATCTGATCCTCCGTCAGCGGGGAGAAGACCACGATGTCGTCGATCCGGTTGAGGAACTCGGGACGGAAGTGGCGCTTCATCTCGTTTTCCACCTTCTGCTTCACCTCTTCGTCCACGGTGCCGTCCTCCCTGATCCCGTCGATCAGGTAGTTGCTTCCGATGTTGGAGGTCATGATCACGATGGTGTTTTTGAAGTCCACCGTTCTTCCCTGGTTGTCCGTCAGCCGGCCGTCATCCAGAAGCTGAAGCAGGATGTTGAACACGTCCGGGTGAGCCTTTTCGATCTCGTCGAAAAGGATGACGCTGTAGGGTTTGCGGCGGACCGCTTCCGTCAGTTGTCCTCCCTCGTCGTAGCCCACGTATCCCGGAGGAGCTCCCACCAATCTCGAGACGGAGTGTTTCTCCATGTATTCGGACATGTCGATCCGGACCATGTTCTTCTCCGAATCGAAGAGGGCTTCCGACAGGGATTTGGCCAGTTCGGTCTTGCCCACGCCGGTGGGTCCCAGGAAGATGAAGGATCCGATGGGACGCTTCTCGTCCTTGAGTCCGGCCCTCGCCCGGAGGACGGATTCGGATACGACCCTGACCCCTTCCTCCTGACCGATGACCCTCTTGTGGAGGATATCCGGCAGCTTCAGCAGCTTGTCCCTCTCGCTTTCCACCAGTTTGCTCACCGGGATCCCCGTCCATCCGGAGATGACCTCGGCGATCTCTTCTTCGGTGACCTCTTCCTTCAGCAGACGGGATTCTTCCGCTTTCTCCGCCTTTTCCTTCTCTTCCTCCAGTTTCTTCTCCAGGTCGGGAAGGGTTCCGTATTTCAGTTCCGCCAGCTTCTCCAGATCATAGCCCCGCTCGGCCTCCTCGATCTGGAGCCGCACGTCCTCGATCTGCTGTTTGACCACTTTGACCTCGGAAATGGCTTTTTTCTCGCCCTCCCACTGGGCCCGCATGGCGTTGCTCTCGTCTTTCAGCTGGGCCAGTTCCTCTTCCAGGACCTCCAGCCGATGGGCGGATGCCTTGTCGTTTTCCTTGCCCAAGGCCTGTTTTTCGATCTCCAGCTGCATGATCTTCCGGGAGATCTGGTCCAGTTCCTCCGGCATGCTGTCGATCTCGGTCCGGATCTTGGATGCGGCCTCGTCCATCAGGTCGATGGCCTTGTCCGGCAGGAACCGGTCGCTGATGTAGCGATCGGAAAGGGTGGCGCAGGCGATGAGGGCGCCGTCGGTGATCCTCACCCCGTGATGGATCTCGAACCGTTCCTTCAGTCCGCGAAGGATGGAGATGGTGTCTTCCACCGTAGGCTGGTCCACCATGACCTTCTGGAACCGGCGCTCCAGGGCCGCGTCTTTCTCGATGTATTTTCTGTATTCGTCCAGAGTGGTGGCACCGATGCAGTGGAGCTCTCCCCTGGCCAGTTTGGGCTTCAGCAGGTTCCCGGCGTCCATGGCGCCTTCGCTTTTGCCGGCGCCGACGATGTTGTGGAGTTCGTCGATGAACAGGAGGATCCTGCCGTCGGATTTCTCGATCTCGCCCAGGACCGCCTTGAGCCGCTCTTCGAACTCTCCCCGGAACTTGGCTCCGGCGATGAGGGCGCCCATATCCAGGGCGAATATGGTCTTGTCCTTCAGCCCTTCCGGCACGTCCCCGTTAAGGATCCGCTGAGCCAGCCCTTCGACGACGGCGGTCTTGCCCACGCCGGGCTCACCGATGAGCACCGGGTTGTTCTTCGTCCGTCGGGAAAGGATCTGAATGGTGTGACGGATCTCCGCGTCTCGTCCGATGACCGGATCCAGCTTGCCTTCTCTGGCCATTTCCACCAGGTCCCGTCCGTATTTATTCAGGGCATCGTAGTTTTCCTCCGGGTTCTGGCTGGTCACCCGCTGGTTGCCCCGAACCTGATTCAGCGCCTGAAGGAACCCGTCCTTGGTCACCCCATACCGTTTCAGGATCTGGGCCGACGGCGTGTTCCGTTCATCCAGAAGCGCCAGATACAGGTGCTCCACGCTGACGAATTCATCCTTGAGCTTGTCCGCTTTTTTCTCTGCGGCGATAAAGAGCTGCTGCAGTCTCCGGGTGGAATACATGGAATCCGCTCCGCCGGAAACCTTGGGCAGTTTATCGATCTCTGCCTCCAAAGAGCCGATCATCTCCCCCGTATTCACCTCCATGAACTGGAGGAGTTTGGGGATCAGACCGTCCTTTTGCATGAGCAGAGCCAGATGCAGATGCTCTCCATCCACGCCCTGATGGCCTTCTTCGACGGCGATATTCTGGCAATCGATGATCGCATTCTGCGCGTTTTGTGTATATTTTTGTATGTTCATAAAAATCACCCCCTTAGGCTGATTTCATTGTAAACCTGCCAGGGGGTAATGTCAATGATTTTTTGGCACTCACCTCAAAAGAGTGCTAACAATTTTTATTTTGCCTTGTAATACAGGTGGCAGTGGCAGTATCCCTCGAAGTTGGGATCGGCGATCTGATCCCGGAATTCCTGGCACATGCAGATGTTTTCCTCGGTCTTGTCCAGACGGCAGGGGCAGTACCCTTCCTTCTTCTTCAGACCTTCCCGAATAGCGTTTACGACCTTGGTGTCTTCATTGAATGTGATTTTCATCTCTTTTCCTCCCTTGGCGGTTTAACGTACCCCGATTATACCAGATCCCCGCTTATTCTTCCATATCTGTCGGACGGAAGTTTTTCTGGATCCAGGCCCATGCGGCCGGACTGTCCTCCGTCACGGTGATGGTCAGGAGGGTCTCATCGCCATCCGCCAGTTCCACACCGATGCTGTAATAGTCCTTTGGCGGCCGGGTTTCGGAAGAGGTTTTCTCCATTTCCCGGTACTTGCTCCAGGTCATGCCGGCCAGATCCTGATCCAGGGCACGGAGAAGTGTCTCCTGCTGTCTTTCGGACAGGTTCATGCCACCCAGGCTATCGTCGGTGCCTTTGGCATAGCCACTGATATCTATCTTATTTACCCCGTACCGCAGATGGGTCAGGCTGAACATGTCTTTGAACTCGGCGGACTGGAAGATGATCTCCAGATCCGGGCGGATCTTATCCCACAGCATATCGTTCACGTTGTTGTACTGCCTGCGGATGGATACTCCGGACTTCTTCTTCCCCACCAGACCGAATTCGCCGTAGAAATCTTCACCATTCGGGTCATTCTCCGAGACCACGCCTCCGGTAATGCCCGTCGCCGATCCCCCGTCGGCCAGGACGTTCTGGATGTGGCATACCGCCGCGATGTTCTCCGGATCCTTCAGGGTTATGGGCTGGTTGAAGAAGAGTCCGCTCTCATCGTTTCCGAAGGTGTAGTAGGCCGGATCGAACCGGTCCGATCCGATGATCCCTTCCGTTCCGGTGATGGATATGGATACCTGATCCATTTCCGCAGGATCGAATCTCACCTTGCCGTATCCGGTCAGATCGGCGGACAGTCCTCCGATGAACAATACCGTGGCCACCATAGCCGCCCCGCCGGCCATAAGGTTCTTCCTGCGGAAGATGTTCCTTCCCTTATAGACGATCAGGCTGATCACCAGGAAGGTGGCCGCAAACCCGATGGCGATGCCGGCAAACAGGGCGATCCGCATTCCGGAGGGTGAGGCCAGTTCCGATACCGCCCAGAACATGCCGCCCATGGCCAGGGCCCCCAGGAAGGAGACCACCGCCACCACGGCCAGCCGGGTCCAGGAGAAGACCAGAGAGTCTCCCGTATTCTCCACCGCCCGGCGGTTGTAGATCTTCCATGCGATAAGGCTGAGGGCTGCGGAAACGATCACGTACCCGACGATCCTGGCCGCGGACGGGACCCCGAAGAGGGCCACCGGCGGCGTGATCACCGTCATGATCCGGTTGATCAGATCCGGCGTGGTATATCCGTTGAGCAGCATCTCCCCGTACCAGCTGAGCATGGCCAGAGCCATCACCGGCAGGAAGGTGAAGAACACATAGTTGAACAGATGCATGAACACGTTGCCGCTCACCACACCGGCGAAGACGGCGATGGAATAAAAGGCCCAGCAGGTCAGCCAGCTGAGGACGATCCATCGGATCAGCATCAGAGGCTGGATACCGAACACCATCATGACCAGCCCGGTGATCAGCACCGGCGCGAAGAGCATGGCCAGACCCACCAGATAGTGGGTGGCAAAAAGCTTCGTCCGGGATACGGGCAGGGCGTGGATCAGATTGGCCTCGGATTGCCTTTGGAGATAACCGAATATCCCCATGGCGGCGGCGATGGCCATGACGAAGAAGAATACCATGCAGACCACGTACTCGTTCTTCCCCATCATCTCCACGAACTCCCGCCGTCCGCTGGTGGTTCCGGCGGAGGTCAGCAGGCAGGCCACCGGGCAGGAGGCCAGCAGGAACAGGCCCAGGAGGGCGGGAACGGTCCAGAACCGGCGGATGTCGTATCCGGCCAGAACGGCGGCGCCCTTGGTTGTGCTCTTCTCAGATGATACCGTTGATCTCATCGCTCTCACCTCCCAGCTCGTAAATGAATATCTCTTCCAAAGACAGGGGCAGCAGGTCGAACACCGCCGGGTTGCCCCTGCCGACGATCTCCTCGATCCGTTCACGCTTGTCCCGGATGATCAGAAGCTCCACGGACCCCCGCTTCTCCCGGTGAAGGATGTTCAGATCACCGAAGTCCATCTCTTCCCCTTTTCGGGAAGCGGTCTGGACCTTATGCACGTCCGTCTTCAGGTCCTCAAGATCCCGCTCGATGACCATCTTCCCCTGGGAGATGATCCCGATGTGGTCGCAGTAGCCCTCCATCTCCCGCAGGTTGTGGGAGGAGACCAGCACGGTCAT
>CADBQT010000095.1 GCA_902796875.1 uncultured Eubacteriales bacterium | reverse complement strand
GGACCAATAGGCAAGTCCTTTCTTGTGTTCCATTTCGAAGCGTTCGAACCGGTCCCGTCCCGCCCATCGCTGAGCGATCAGATCGAGCCCCCGGATGATCCGCCGCGGCTTATCCATGGTATCCGCCCGATGCTCGTTAAACAGCCACCGGTACCGGACCCGTTCGTATGCCGGAGCATCCAGGGCGATGTATTCCTTCTCCGGATGCTCCCGGAAAAAATCGTGGATCTCATCCTGATTTCGCAAGGGATAGGTGCTCCCCGTCATCAAGTGATAACGGGCATGGCTGCGGTCGGCGAGAGCGGCCTTCAGAAGCCGCAGGGTGCACTCGATCTGGGAGTAGCCTCCCCAGTTCACCTCCATGGATGGGATCGACAGCAACTTTGCCTTTGCGACAGAGAGCTCCTCCGCCTTCATCTCCGGCGAAGCCTTTCGATCCACGTGAAGATAGATATCGTTTCGGGGATCATCCAGCGCCGCCAACAGCTGCCTGAGAAGATCCGGCCGGTGGTGTGCCATGATCAGATATGCATGCCGATCCTCGCCCATCTTCACAGCCTGACCTTTCCCCACCAGTCACTGTACCAGATCATGGTGTCGTTTCTGCTGGGATCATCGATGGTAAAGGGCAGCCCCTGTACCAGATCCAGGGTCACGTTGACCCCGTTGTCCGCGACCTGGACGAAGACATAGGTCGTCTTGTAGTATCCATTCTGGAGAACGCCGATGTCGGTGATGAAGACTTCCTCCCGGACTTCCCCTGCCTTGCCGCCGGGCACATCCTCGAAGATCTTCGACGCGATGATCCTACCCATGGCGTCCCGGATCTCCAGACGCATAAGCACATCCTTGAGATCCCGTTCATACCGCCAGGTGATGACCGTATCCAGCCGTTTTTTGACGACGCTTCCTCCCTCATCGGGATACTTCGCTTCCAGGATCTTCACGTCTCCCGTGCTTTCCTTGAAGGTATGCTTCCCGTCGTCCGTATAGTCCATCTGCATGTTGTCGCCGGTATCGCTCCGGTAGAGCTGTTCCGCCCGAGCCACGTCTCCGTCGTACGCCAGCTTCCCTTTGTCCAGCACAAGGCATCGGTCACAAAGGGCCTGAATGGTCGCCATATTGTGACTGACGTAGAGAATGGTCTTGTTCTCTTCCCTGGCGATCTTACGCATCCGCTGGATGCACTTCTCCTGAAAATTCATGTCGCCTACGGCCAGCACCTCGTCCATGATGACGATGTCCGCATTGAGATGGGCGGACACGGCGAAAGCCAGGCGGACGTACATTCCGGAGGAATACCGCTTCACGGGGGTATCGATGAACCGGGTCACTTCGGCGAATTCGGTGATGGCATCCACCTTGGCATCGATCTCCTCCCGGGTCATGCCCAGAATGGATCCGTTCATGTAGATGTTCTCCCGGCCGGTGAGTTCCGGATGGAATCCCGTTCCCACTTCCAGCATGCTGGTTACCTTGCCGTTGAGGCCGATGGCCCCATCCGTCGGCGCAGTGATCCGGGCGATCAGTTTGAGCAGGGTGGATTTGCCGGCACCGTTTCTGCCGATGATCCCCAGGCACTCCCCTCTCTTCACCGTAAAGGAAACATCGTCCAGGGCATAGAGGATCCCCTTCCTGACGTTTTCCTGGCCGATCTTGCTGTTGGGGTCTTCACGCCCGCGGAATTTCGCCCATCTGCTCTGTATGTCCTCCCGAAGGGTCGTCATGCCGATGACCCCGAGACGGTATTTTTTCGACACGTGATCGACGCAGATCACCGTATCCTTATCCATCTGTTCCTCCTAAACGATATCGATAAATGTCCGTTCTACCTTGTGAAATACCCTGCTGCCGAAGATCAGGAAGAAGATCGTTATTCCTATGCTGAGGAAGTAGTATCCCCAGTACAGCTGTCCCTGCTGGAACAGAGCGTATCGTATATGGGTGATCACCGGGCTTACCGGGTTGATCATGTAAAGCCACATATATGTCTTGGGGACGATGCCGATGTCGTAGACCACCGGCGTCAGATACATCCAGAAGGTCACGCCGTAACTGATCAGAAAGGTCGTGTCCCGGTACTTGGTGGTCATGGCCGAAAGGACCGCCCCCACGCCCATGCCCAGTATGGCCAGCTGAAGCAGATACAGGGGGATCAGCGCAGCGGACCAGTGGAGAGAGATCTCCGCGCCCCGTAATACGAAGAAGATATAGAACACGGTAAACATTGCCGCCTGAATGACCAGGGAGATCACATTGGTCCCCGCCCCGACGATGGGCATGGCAAACCGGGGAAAATACACCTTTCCCATCAGTCCGGCGTTACTGACGAAGGTCGTGGAAACATTGTTCAGGCACCCGGAGAAGAATCCCCAGGTGAGCTGCCCGGACATATAAAAGAGAAACATGGGGATCCCGTCGGGAGAAAGCCCGGCGAGCCCGCCAAAGACAACTGCCGTGATGATGGTGGAAACCACCGGCTGAATGATCGCCCAGGATGGTCCCAGCACCGTCTGCTTGTAGTTGGCGACGAAGTTACGACGGATCATCTGGAATACCATGTTCCGGTACTGCCAAAGTTCCTTCCACACGTTTCGGTAACCTCGATCATCCGCCGTGATGACTACATCAAAATCCTGTCTGTTCATCCTCTCAGATACCTTTCGATCCATTCATCCATATGGGCTTGGACACTCCTCCCTGCCCGATAGACTTCGGTAAACGCAATGATCTCCTCCATGGCTTCATCCACCGTCCAACGGTCACGCCATCCAAAGGCGTCTCTGATCCTGCTGGTGGCGATGCTCAGGTCACAGGTCTCCGGCATATCGGGGATCCCGTTGCTGTCATACTCCGCAGGCAGTTCTCCGGATCCGGATGCTGCCACCTGGGCGTTCCACGCCCGACAGAACTTCTCCACCAGAGAGCGCGTGGTGATGGATCCCTCTTCGGGTCCGATGTTGTACGCTCCCGAAAGGGCGGGATCCTCCAGCTGCTTCAGGGCCACATCCAGATAGCAGATCACCGGATCCAGCACGTGCTGGTAGGGTCTTTTGTTCTCCGGATGGCGCATGCGGATCTTCTCTCCGGTAAGTACTGCCCGGATACAGTCGGGAATGATCCGTCCTTCTCCGAAATCACCGCCGCCAATGGCGTTTCCTGCCCGCAGAGCAGACAGGCCCGTGCCTCTTTCCCGAAGCCAGGACTTCCGGTAGCTGTCGGTG
>CADBQT010000094.1 GCA_902796875.1 uncultured Eubacteriales bacterium | reverse complement strand
GTTGCCGTCGCCGGCGACGGTGGTCACGAATTCGTAACGGGCCTTGCCGTCCACTTCGTTGTCGGCGAAGAGGAGCATGCCTTTGGACTCAAGGCCGCGGAGCTTGCGGGGCTTCAGGTTGGCCACGACGACCACCTTCTGGCCGACGCACTCTTCCGGCGAGTAGTATTCCGCCACGCCGGAAATGACCTGGCGGGTCTCCGTGCCCATCTTCACCTGGAAGACCAGCAGCTTGTCCGCCTTGGGGTGTTTCTCGGCGGAGAGGATGGTCCCGACCCGAAGATCCAGCTTGGCGAAATCGTCGTACTCGATGGGATCTTTCAGTTCGAGAGGAATATTCTCCGCTTCCGCCTCCTTGCCTTCCCCGGCCTTTGCGCCGAGGGCATAGAGTTCCTCCAGTTCTTTATCGATATCCAGGCGGGGGAAGATGGCGTCGCCCTTCTTCACCTGCTCGCCGTTCATCATCTCGAATACCTGAGCGTCCTCCCATGCCACATCCGCATACCACAGGCCCATCTGCTTGCGGATGGCGTCGGAAGTGGTGTGCATGAAGGGATGGATCAGGATGGAGATGATCCGGATGGCCTCTGCCAGATTGTGGAGCACGTTGTTCAGTCGGGGCTTTAAGGCCTCGTCCTTGGCCAGGGCCCAGGGCATGGTCTCGTCGATGTATTTGTTGGCCCGGCGGACCAGGATCCAGATCTCTTCCAAAGCCATGTTGTACTTGAACTCATCCATCTGCGCAGAGACTTTGTCCGCGGCGCCCACTGCGATCTCCCGCAGCTGGGCGTCGAAATCCTCCGTTCCCGCCGGGGGCGCTCCCGCCGAACTCAGTTCCGGCACGAAGCCGCCGTTGTATTTTTCGATCATGGACACGGTCCGGGAGACCAGGTTCCCCAGGTCGTTGGCCAGGTCGTAGTTGAGCCGCTTCAGCATGGTCTCGTTGGTGAAGATCCCGTCCTGCCCGAAGGTGTACTCCCGCAGGAGGAAGTACTTCAGGGCGTCGATGCCGTAGCGGTCGATGAGAACGACGGGATCGATGACGTCACTGCCTTTGGACGCCTTGGACTTGGAGACTTTCTCTCCGCCCAGAAGCAGCCAGCCGTGGCCCCGCACCTGCTTGGGCAGCGGAAGGCCTGCGCTCATGAGCATGGCCGGCCAGATCAGGGAGTGGAACCGGACGATCTCCTTACCCACCAGATGAACGTCGGCGGGCCAGTACTTGTCGTACTTCTCCGGATCGTCGGGCCATCCCAGGGCCGTGATATAGTTGGTGAGCGCGTCCAGCCACACGTAGATCACGTGGCCTTCGTCGATGGGCACCGGGATCCCCCAGTCGAAGGAAGACCGGGAAATGCAAAGGTCCTCCATGCCCTGCTCGATAAATCCGATCATTTCGTTTCTGCGGGTCTCCGGCTCCAGGAATTCCGGCGTCTCCCGGAACAGTTCAAGCAGCCGGTCCGCATACTTGGACATCTTAAAGAAGTAGGCCTCTTCCTTGGCCTTGCTTACCGGCCGTCCGCAGTCGGGGCACTTGCCGTCCTCCAGCTGGTTCTCCGTCCAGAAGGACTCGCAGGGGGTGCAGTACCAGCCCTCGTATTCCCCCTTGTAGATGTCTCCGTTCTCGTACATCTTCATGAACATCTCCTGGACCCGCTTCACGTGGCGGGGCTCCGTGGTCCGGATGAAGTCATCGTAGGAGATCTCCATGGTCTTCCATAAGTCTTTGATGCCGGCCACGATCTCGTCCACGTAGGCCTGAGGGGTGATCCCCTTCTCGTCGGCCAGGGTCTGGATCTTCTGCCCATGCTCATCGGTGCCGGTCAGGAACATGACATCATACCCCTGAAGCCGCTTGAACCTGGCCATGGCGTCGGCCATGACGGTGCAGTAAGTGTGCCCGATATGAAGGTTCGAGCTCGGATAGTAGATGGGTGTGGTGATGTAATACGTTCCTTTGTCTGACATTGGTTTCCTCTCTCTTCTGCCTGCGAATGGGCAGGCGGTATTGGGTTAAAAAAACAGTTTCGGTTCTTTGCGGTCCGGGTACCCCAGCTCCAGCTCCTCCCGGTGGTAGATGTAGCCGGGATCGTCGAAGTACAGAGCTCCTTCCGGACACTTCTTTTCGCAGCCGCAGCACTTGATGCAGATCCCGTCCACGACACCCGGGGCCTCCTCATGGATGGATCCCATAGGGCAGGCGGCGACGCAGATGCCGCATCCGGTACACTTCGCTTCGTCCAGTCTGGGCTTCACCTTCAGGATGTTGATGGGCGTCCCTTTTCGGTCTCTCGGCTGGTAGTAGGGGCGGGGCGGGTCTTCTCCGTCCACGGCCACCGGCCCAAAGGCAGGGGTTTTCACAGATCCCCTGACTTTGTCCGCCACCTTCCCGGCGAATTCTGCCGCGATCTCCATGTCCTTTGCATCCGGCCTGCCTGCAGCCAGCTTCCGGGAAAAAGAGTGTTCCCCGATGAAGGCTGCGGCCGCCACCGTGTGGAACCCCCTCTCCTCCAGGATGTTCCGAAGCTCCACCAGGGCGTCGTCGAAGTTCCGGTTGCCGTAAAGGACCACCGGAACAGCCATGGCCCCGCCTCCCTCCAGGGTCTGGAGAAAAGGCAGCAGCACGTTAGGCACCCGTCCGGCGATCACCGGCACACCGAAGACCACAAGGTCCTCCGGTCCGAAGGTGTAGATCTCGTCTCTCGCCCTAAGAGGGGTAAAGTCGATATCCTCTGCCTTTGCAAATCCGGCCCGGCGGGCGATCTCCTCTGCGACGGCGGAAACCACCTTCTTCGTGGTCCCGGTCCCGCTGAAGTACATTCCTCTGACCGTAATCATGTCTCGTTCCTCGCGATTGCCGCCGGTTTATTTCTCGTCCCAGATGGTGGTGCCCCGGCGGATCTGTCTCTTGCTGTACTCGATGATCAGATCCACCAGATCCTCCACTTCCAGGTAGCCGCTGTCGATGGAGATGTGGTAGTTCACCGGATCTCCCCACTTGCGGCCCGTGTGGTAGGCGTAGTAGTTGGCTCTCGCCTTGTCCGTGTCCTTCATGAGCTTTTTGACGCTCTCTTCCGGCACGCCGTATTCCTCCACCGCCCGCTTGATCTTGTCCGCCTCTTCGGCGTAGATGAACACGTTGGTGGCGTAGGGCAGATCCCGCAGGATGTAGTCCGCGCAACGGCCGACGATGACGCAGGATTCCTCTTCCTCCGCCAGCTTGCGGATGGTGTCGAACTGGGCCAGGAAGAACCGTTCGTTCAGGGAAAGGCTTTCCGGGCCGGCTTCACCCGTGCCCATGGCGGATGCCAGGCTGTAGAGGAAGCTGTTCTTCGCCCGTTTTTCGGCGCCGGCGATCATCTCACGGCTGAATCCGGATTCCTCGGCGATCTTGTCCAGAAGTTCCTTATCGTAATAGGGAACGTTCAGTTTTTCCGCCAGTCTACGTCCGATGATCCTGCCGCCGCTGCCGAATTCCCGGCTGATGGTAATGACTCTTTTGTTATCTGTGTTCATATCTTCCTCCAAAAGCTCTAACGCTCCGATATTTTTCCAATGATATTATACGCCTAGAATGGGGTTTTGAAAAGGGGCGGGCGATTGACTTCCCTGTGTTTCGGTGATATCTTTGACCCAACATATATCGGGAGGATCAACGAGGAAAATCCATAAGGAGGATCGCTATGCAAAAGTATGCGTTTATCGAAAATGTCCCCGGACTTTCGGTGGATAACTACAAAGGTTTTCTGGATGACGGCGAGTGGCTGAGCCAGGTCGTCGGCCTGGATGGGATCGACGCCTGCATGGCCTGCGCGAAAGACCTGATCGCCGACGGCTACTGCATGCTCAACTTCTGCGGCGACTTTAACGAGGAGCACGTGGCCGAGCTGATGAAGGACGCCCCCGAGGGGACGGATATCCACTACGCGGCTTACTTGCCGGAGGAGCAGGCGAAGCTGGAGGCTCTCACCAAGTATGACGAATACGGCCTGATCATCTTCGGCGGCGTCGAAGAGCCTTATCCCATCGAGCTTCTCGCTCCGGAGATGAACACCCACGCCCGCTTCATCCGCGACGTGGAACAGGCCGTCCAGGTAGCCCAGGACCTCTGCAAAGCCGGTGTTGACGGCATCGAACTCTGCGGCAGCTTCGACCCGGATATGACCCGGCAGATCATCGCCGCCGTGGAAGAGATCGATCCCCGCATCCCGGTGGGCTCCAACGGATTGGGGTGAAGTAACGGCTGTTGCGACGGCTGCTACGGTCGACCTTCAGACCCGGACTGTTCATTGCTGTTCTCCCACCGTCAGATAGCAGACGGTCATTTCGAACTTGACCTTTCTCCTCCGGGACAAAGGCCAGAGGCCACTCGTCTTTTCTTTCACCGGGAAGTCGGCGATGGCCTCACCCGCCTGCCTGGCTCCATCCACGGTGCCGATGGCCGGAGTGGCCGCCCCTTCCGGCGTGTAGATGATGCATTCCTCATAGGCGTAGACGACGCCCTCTCTTACAGCGGCGAAGAGTGCCTCGTTGAACCGGTCCACCAGATCTCCGGTGTGCTTTCCCGTCATCCTGAAGACGGCAGCGTTCAGTTCATTGGCCAAGGGGACCTCCCCTTTTCGCTCCTCCACGTCCTTGCGGACGTACTGAAACAGTCCCCGAAAGGAGTTGTTCAATTGGCTGTGGACCCCGGCGACGACGGCGTTGTCGTAGGCCCTATTTCCCAGGTCGACGGTATACGCTGCGTTCCTCCGGTAGATCCCCTCCAGGGTCTCTTCCAGAGCGGCAAGCTCCGGGCCGGCGATCTTCGCAAGTTCGGACCCGGCGATCTCCAGGCTCTCCACTGGGCCGGCGGTTTCCTCCAGATCCGGGCAATCGGCCAGCTTCTCCATGACGGTGATGAGCCGGTCCGTGTATTCCAGATAGTCCTCATCGGTGATACCCACGTAGTCCGACGCCACGGTCTTCAGGGTATCCGATGGAGCCAGGTCATATCGTGCAAAGGCTTCCTCCACGGTCTCCGGCCGGTAGTCCGACAGGGTGATGGCCCCGCAGTGATCCGCCAGTTTCCTGAGGTCCAGGTCGTTGCACTTGCCGGCCCCAAGGATCAGAAGAGACCCGCCCGCAGGGGTGGTCCGCATCACAAAATCGGTCAGTTCCCTCCGGTATCCTGTCCAGTCTTTGTATTCGTCGTCTTTGGAGGATCGGGCGGTGAACTGGTCGTATACCAGCCTGGCCCGGCCTGCCTTTGCGTGATCTGCTTCGTTCATGTTTCGCTCCCCGGCGTTTATCGTTATGCGCTCCCCGGCACATGCCGTTATGTGCATTATACTACGATGTCCGGGCCGGCGTATACCGATAGATATGGTCTTTTGGGCCGGCAGGGAGTAGAATACAGATGTCAGGTAACGAATTGGGAGGGGTGGAATTCTCCGCCTCTACTGCACGTCCGATCTTGCCAGTATCGCCGCCGGGGATTTCCGAATGGTCCTGGCCACGGGGATGAGCCCGAAGAAAAGGTTCAGCGCCACAATGGCGATCAGGCTGACCAGCAGGGTCCCCGGATTCACCATGAAGTGGTCGGCATAATACATGTTGTTGGCCAGCTGGGTCACGATCAGGGTGGCGAACAGGAATCCGGGCAGGCTGGCGATGGCCGTGATCCCCAGGATCTCGCCGGAGAACATCTTGTAGATGTCCCTCTTCTTCACGCCGATGGCCCGGTAGGTGCCCACCTCTTTGATCCGGGAAAGGAAGGACGCCCGGATCATGAGGAAGATCTCGATGAAGGAGATGAGGATCATGATCCCGGAGAACACCAGCACGGAGATCATCAGCGATCTCTGCTCCTCCAGGTACTGCTCCCTGTCCCTCTTGTATACGTCGGTGTATTTCTCGAACCCGTTCTCCAAAAGGAGATCCTTCAGATCCGACTTGGCTCCCGCCGGATAGAGGGTGGCTTTTTTCTTCTTTTCGATGGTCGCCAGCTTCACCGTCTCTTCCGTGGCGAGGGCATAGTTGCTGTTGGGGTGCTTGTCCGAATAGAAGCCCACCACCTTCAGCTTGTGGCCGTTTACCTTCTGGTTCAGTTCGTTTCCCACCTTCATGGTCTTGCTGTCTTTGTAGGGCCAGAAATTGACCAGCACTTCATAGGGGGCTTTTGGCCAGTTTCCGCCCTCAAAAAGGCCCACGTCCTTGACGTTGCCCATATCGACCACGTTCATCTCGGTCACTTCACCGGCCTCGGTCACCTCGCCTTCCATGCCCATATCCTCTTCGAAAGCGTAGTCCTCGGCGTCCTCGAACTTGCTGTCCGGATCGACCGCATTGGAGATGATGTCGACGAACTGACCCTGATAGGCATAGATGCACGGCACCTCTCTGTCCGAGATCCCGACGATGGTGTAGGGCTCCACGTTGGGAACGGTCAGCTGTCGGCCCAGGTAGTCCTCGTAGGTGGAAAGGCCTATATTCTTGGGGGTGATCCCGTAGTCGTTCCCGTTTCTCGTCAGTTTTCTGATGACCATCTTATCGATGACGACCTCGTGTTCATTCTTGGGCAGTCTACCCGCGATCACGTTCTTCACGTTCTGGATGTCCGAAAGGGAACCATCCACGCTGAGGGAAACGCTTCTGGTCTGGATCAGATCGTCGGTGCCGATCTTCATGTTCACCTGGGAATCCCCCGGGAGCATATACTTGACCCGCTCATCGTTTTCCATCTGTTCATAGACATCGGTGGTCAGACCTTCTCCGCTGATCACCACATATCCCTTCTCCGCCGTGGTGAACTTGGAATCGGGAATATTGAACACCCCGAAAAACAGGGTCGTGGATATGGTGATGACCGCCGCCGAGAAGAAGAACCCGATGAGCAGGAGCTTCTTCACCAGAGGATAGGAGGATATGGTCTTGAAGCCCTGGCGGAACAGGGATATGGGATTCAAAATGGACGTGTATCGCTTCTTGACGAAAGTGTCCAGTTTGTGCAGGTCCACGGATTGCCTTTGGATCTCCTCCTCCGTCATCCCCCGGTC
>CADBQT010000093.1 GCA_902796875.1 uncultured Eubacteriales bacterium | reverse complement strand
TGCATCGGATGCGGGCACTGCGCGGCGGCCTGTCCTGCCGGGATCATCCGCATGGAAGTGCGACCCGGAGCGCCCATGGGACCTGCGGTGGATGCCCTTCACCGGATCTACCTGTGAGCGCCCCCTGGACGCCCCTTTATTGATATCGGACAGGGGTTTTGATAGAATTAGACCGTGAAAACTATCCTGAAAATCTTCAGAGACGATATCCGGTCGATCACAAAAAGCTTCTTTGCTTTGGTTATCGTGATCGGCATTATTGTGCTGCCGTCACTCTATGCCTGGGTGAACATCTACGTGAGCCACGACCCATACGTGAACACGGGGAAGATCCCCGTCGCTGTGGCCTCCAATGATCCCGGCATCCATCACACCGACGGAAGTTACGAGAACGTGGCGGACGAGATCAAGGACGATCTGAAGAAGGACGAGAAGATCGGCTACGTGTTCCCCAAAAGTGCGGATGAAGCGGTGGAAGGGGTCCGCTCGGGCAAATACTATGCGGCCATCATCTTCGAGGACAATTTCACCTACGACATGACTCATTTCAAGGAGGCCCTCGCCTCGGATGAGCCCGCCCTTACCTATTACACCAACACCAAGAAAAACGCCATCGCATCCAAGATCACCGACACCGCCGCCCAGAACCTGCTGGACAAGATCAACACCCGGTATCTGGAGGCCATTTTCGATGAGGTCTTCCAGGATTCCAATGACCTGTCCGAGGAGATGGACGGGGAAGAGGCGGTGGACGAGGCCCTGAAAGAGCTGACCGAGACCCGGGACGCCCTTCACGATTTTAACGTGTCCATCGGCCAGATGTCGGCCAGCACGGGGGATGTGCAGAAGTCCCTGAATAATGCAGAAAAGAAGCTGGACAAGGCCAGACGAAACGGCAAGAGCAATCTCGCAAAGGCAGAGGAGAGCCTGGAGGACGCCAAGGCGACCATCCAGGCCATCGTCGACCAGCTGGATCCGGAGATGAAGGCGCTGGATGAGGCCATCGCCCAGCTGAACCAGGACATCGAGGACATCGGAAACGCCACTGACGAAGAGAAGGTCAAACAGCTGGTGGAGAAGGCCAGGACCGACGCGGAGAAGGTCCTGACCACCTTGAAGAACATCCGGGCCCTGATCCCCGATGACGGCAGGACCTCCGCCGGCCAGATCGCCCGGGACACCATCGACATCATGATCCTCCAGACGGAGGAAGCCATACGGATCCTGGACAAAGACCCCACCGCCGACATGGAAGCCCTCACCAGCACGGTGAAGGCCCTGGCGGATCTGAACAATACCGATCTCATCCCCGGCGTGGAGACCATGATCGCCGACTTCGAGCGGGCGATCCGGATCGCCAAGCCACTTCTCTCCGCGACGGACGGCATGCTGGACAACATCGATCCGGTGCTGGGCTCGGCGGGAGGAACGGTCACCAGCATGGACACCACCTTCGGCCGGCTCCAGACGGTGCTCACCGACCTGGAGGAGCGGGTGGACGAGATCATAAAACAGGTGGAGGAATCCGACGTGAAAGACCGGATGGCCACCCTGACCAGACTGATGGGCGGGGATCCGGATCAGTACAGCCGGTTCTTCTCCTCTCTGGTCAACGTCAAGTCCCACGAGATCTATTCCGTGGCCAACTACGGGGCGGCCATGACTCCATTCTATACCATCCTGGCCATCTGGGTGGGGGGAGTCATGATGGTCTCTCTCCTTCAAACCGGCGTGAACCGGAGGAAGTTCCCCCAGATCAGTGAATCCCAGGGGTTCTTCGGTAAGTACCTGCTGTTTTTCCTCATCGGCCAGCTGCAGACGGCCCTGGTGGTGGCGGGAGACATTTTCCTGCTGGACTGCGAGCCGGTCCATCCATGGCTCATGTGGCTGTCGGCGGCCTTTACCAGCATGGTCTTCGTCCTGTTCATCTACGCCCTGGTCCTTTCCTTTGGGATCGTGGGCAAGACGGCGGTGGTGGTGGCCATGGTCCTGCAGATCGCAGGCTCCAGCGGATCCTTCCCCATCGAGATCCTGCCGCCTATCTTCGGGAAAATCTACAAGTTCTTCCCCTTCCCCTATGGGATCAACGCCATGCGGGAGACGATCTGCGGCCTCTACGGGAATGACTTCATCATCTATCTGGGACAGCTTGCCGTCTTCGGCCTGTTCGCCGTGCTCATCGGCCTTTTGGTGCGGCGCCCCTTCATCGGCGTCAACCGGTACGTGACCGAAAAGATGGAAGAAACGGAGGTGCTGTGATGAAACCAGGACCTCAGGACAAGAGATACGAAAAACTTTATGGGGCCCTTCAGGATCGGGCGGACCGGCTCCATCAGAACAATAAAGCTATGATCAAGTGGGGGAGCATCACCATGATCGCCCTCCCGTTCATCCTGTTCTTCATCCGGTGGATGACGGACAGCAACAAGGTGGCCTTCCTGCTGATCTGGGTCTTCTGCCTGTTTGCCATCGCGGCATTCCTCATCGCCGTGGAATACATGGATCACAGAGCAGAAAGGGCCCTGCGGGACATCACCGGGGGAGGGGAGCGCTTCGACCGGCTGATCCAGCCCTCATCCAAGTTCACCAAGAGGCTCACCGCCAACGTGGTGACCATCATGGTCCTCATCGGCCTTTGCGTGATCCCCTGCCTTTACGCCTGGTTCAACATCTTCTCCAACTGGGATCCCTACTCCCCGTCGGCAACGGGCCGCATCACCGTGGCGGTGGCCAACGAGGACGAAGGCGCGGACATGGTGGGGATGAACGTGAACGTAGGGGAAAAACTCACGGACACCCTGGAAGCCAACCGGGACATCGGCTGGACCATGGTGGGAAGCGAGGAGAAGGCCATGGAGGGACTCTACGCCGGGGACTATTATGCGGCCATCGTCATCCCCAAGGATTTCAGTGAAGACGTGCTCAGTTTCACCACCGGGGATCTCAATCATCCGGAGCTGGACTACTACGAAAACGTAAAGAAGAACGCCATCGCCCCCAAGATCACCAACAAGGCCATGGAGGTCCTGAAGACAGAGGTGGATGCGGCCTTCATCGAGACCCTGGGTAAGTATGTGTCGGAGGCCAAGGAGGCGGCGGATGCGGAAGGTCTGGATCCGGAGGATGTCTTCGGAGATCTGAGCGAGAGGATCGGGCTCCTCAGCGAGCGGATGGACGATCTGGTGGCTTTGGTTGCCGCAGCCCAGGGGCTTTCGGATGCGGCCGGGGAGCTGCTCCAGGCTTCGGGAGACCTGGCCGGCAGCACGGAGGATGCCCTCCGGACCGGAGAGCGGGTCCTGGAAGACGAAGAGGGGCTTCTGCCGGATAAATCGGAGACCAAGAAAGTTTCCGATTCCATCAAGGAAGAAACGGCGATCATCGACAGCGGCCTGAAGCAGGCCCAGAAGGATCTTAAGGCTGCGGGAAGCGATCTGGATGCCTTCAATCAGTTCGTGGAAAAGGATCTCACCGCCCACGAGAAGCTGGTGAAAGACATGGCGGCCTCCGCCGAAAAGACGGCGAAGCAGCTGGAGAAGCTGGGCCTTGACGGTCTGGCGGCCAGATTCCACCGGCTGGCGGATGCCCTGACGGATATCGGAAACCGGCTGGGAGCCCTGGA
>CADBQT010000092.1 GCA_902796875.1 uncultured Eubacteriales bacterium | reverse complement strand
TTGACCATTCCCGGTCCGCCTGTGGCGATGATGACCTTCACGTTCTTGTGATGCATCAGTTCGTCCGTTGCCTGCATGGTCGGCATGCTGACACAGGCGATGGTGTTGGCCGGAGCTCCGGCCGCAACGGCTGCCTCCGCCATCAGCTGGGACGCTCTCAGCGTACACTTGGCTGCGGACGGGTGGGGCGAGAAGATGATCGCGTTTCTCGCTTTGACGGCGATCATCGCCTTGAAGATGGCCGTCGACGTGGGGTTGGTGGAGGGAACGATACCCATGACCAGTCCTACGGGCTCGGCGATCTTCAGGATGCCGTTGGCGGGATCTTCTTCCAGGATCCCTGAAGTTTTCATGTTTTTGATTGACTCATACAGCAGGGTGGACGCCAGGTGGTTCTTGTACGTCTTGTCGGCTACTTTACCGAACCCTGTTTCCTCGACAGCCATCTGGGCCAGCTCCACCGCATGCTCTTCGGCTACGCGGACCATGTTGACCAGGATCCTGTCGATCTGTTCTTCTGTGTATGTTGCAATCTGCTCGGTTGCGATCTGTCCCAGGCGAGCCATATCTCTGACTTCCTGTACGGAACGAAGATCATAATCCATGTTGTCCACTATGCAACACCTCCTTGGGGGGTATATCGATTATCTCTTACTTCTCAAAGTATTTCCGGAACTCCTCTATGAGGGCTTTTTTGTTCGCGAGGGTGATCTCCCGTCCGGCAATGCCGAACTCGCCGTTGTACTCTCTGGCCAGTGCTCTCAGATCGACCACTTTGACCTTGGAGAGGGCTTTCATCGTTTCCTCGGCGCCGTGTTTCTTGAACAGGGCATCCAGGGCTTTGCGATCAGCCGGGGCTTTCAGATCTTCTGCGGGAGCTTTGTCCGCCTTGGCGGCTTTGCCTGACTTGGCCGGGGCTTTCTCCGCTTTCGCGGGAGCCTTCTCAGCTTTGGCAGGAGCCTTTTCCGCCTTGGCAGGAGCTTCCGGTGCCTTCGTTTCTTCCTTCTTTACGGGAGCCTCCGGTACTTTGTCCGCCCGGCTCACACTAGGCGCCGGGGGTGTCGGTTCCGGATCAGGCTGGCCGCTTAATCATCCTCCTCATCGTCTTCGCCGTCTTCCTTGACGTGCTTGACGATAAGTCCATCCAGCGTCTCGTGGGGACGGGGGATGACGTGGGTAGAGATAATCTCGCCGCCCATTCTCGTAACGGCTGCGGCCGCTGCATCGACGGACGCCTTGCAGGCTGCCACGTCACCGGCGATGGTGATCGTTACCAGACCGCCTTTAACGAACGTTCTCTCGACCAGCGTAACCTCTGCCGCCTTCAGCATGGCATCGGCGCTCTCGATTGCGGGGATCAAACCTCTGGTTTCGATAAATCCAAGTGCTTTCATTTCTTTTCTCCTTTACTCTTGAATAATTAAGACTGATTCAGTAACGATCAATAGGTTACATAGAATACTTTAGCGAATGTGTTCCCGCTGCTGAACACGACCTTGGAGCCCTTCTGAATGAACAGGCAGTCTCCCGGGTATGCCGTGTGGGGAACACCGTCGACCGTCACGGTCATGTTGCCTTCCACGACGTAGTAGATCTCCTGCGGCTCAACGTCCCAGTTGAACGTGCAGTGGTCCACGGTCATGAAACCGGCGTTCATGGCGCTGTCGACGTCAGCTCCGATCAGTTCCTGATACTGGACCTTGCCGTTGTCGGCCGGATTCTCCAGCTCCAGAACTTCCATCTTGATGCCGCTGCCCCGTACGAGTTTGAAGCCGTTGGCGTTCTCTGCGCAGTAGGGAGCGTCGCCCGCTGCCGGAGCAGCGTCGCCGAAGAAGCCGTTCAGGAGTCCCTGATCCGTCATCTTCTTCAGAGCATTGTAGATCATATCACTGTTCAGTGCGTCTCCGCCGCCAGCGGCAGGCGCAGCCGCCGGAGTGCAGCAGGTGCTCGCGCAACCGCCTTCGACAAGTTCCAGACCTTCGGCGCGGATCATGTCGCGAGCTGCCGGAGTGATCAGCGTGTTACCGTCGACACAGACTGATTTTCCTCCCTGGGCAATGATGTCTCTGATGCTCTTTTCTGTGATAAGAGTTTTCATCGGTGTTCACATCCTTTCCTTCCTACAGTAACGATTCGATCAATCTATTCGAAGGTGACGGTATCACCTCAACATTGACAAGCAGCCCCTTTTCTTTTGCGATCGCCACACCGGCGTCCGCTCCGGACTGAACTGCAGCGACCTCACCGGTGAAAGTGAAGTACGCCTTGCCGCCGATGCCGTTGCCCAGGCGAAGTTCGATAGCCTCGACTTCACCGGCCTTCAGGCATTCATCGGCAGCGATGATCATGGACGCCAGCGAGAAGGATTCCATGATGCCCACAGCTTCCATGCGCTCAGGCATCGTCGCCCCCGTGATGGCGGGGAAGACGGAATCGCTGACGTTGGGGATGACGATGGAATCCACGAAGAATTCTCCCGCCAGATCCTCCCCGATCGCCACAGACGCTTTGACCGCGGCCACGTCGCCCGTTACGATGGTGATGTACTTGCCGGGGCAGGACGTTGTCGATGACACGATCTCGACCTCGGAGATCTTGACCATCTGGTCAGCGACGTAAATGCCTCGGGCAATGCTGGTAAACTCAACCATTCCTATTGCTCTTTGCATGACTTATACCCTCCTTATGGCAATATACTTATCCGTAACTTCTGACACCTGGCCGGAGATGCTGGCGTGGATCGGTGCGCCCAGCGCCTTCTCCGGGATCTGGCCGATCATCTGGCCTTCGGTGACCGCATCGCCTGCCTTGACTACCGGGGTACAGGGGGCGCCCACATGCTGTCCAAGCTGGATCCGCACCTCTGCCGGCTGGACCGAATCTCCGGTCACCGGCGCCGGCATGTCGAACCGCTTCAGGCCCAGACGGGCGATCAGGCGCTTGCTGGGTACCAGACGATAGCTTCTGGCATCCCTTCCCTTGTATTTCTTTTCTTTGTCCGGCTCGAACTTGATCTTCTGGGACATCAGCTCATCCCTGAACATCAGGTTGGTCAGCCGGGGGTGCAGATTCGCCGGACAGGAGAAGTATTCGCAGAGGTTACACTGGCAGCAGAGCTGTCCCATTTTCTTTCCCTCGATGTCTTCCAGTCCGTAATTCAGGATCCGCATGGTCTTATGGGGCTGCATATCGTGACCGATGAGGAACCGGGGACACAGATCCGT
>CADBQT010000091.1 GCA_902796875.1 uncultured Eubacteriales bacterium | reverse complement strand
GCTGCTCTTCTTCAGCTGAAGATGTCCGCCGGTGTAGGTCGCTTCTCTTCCGTCCGCGGTGGCCGTGGGATAGTAGTTGCTGCCGCTCCCCACCCGGTTCAGATGCATGGACTGGTTGGTGAGAAGCTTGTCGCTGGCGGAGTAGGTCCAAGCTACGCCCGCCTTGTCCGTCAGAATGTATTCGGGATCGTCGCCGTCGGCCGGGGTCAGGGTCAGGGTCGCTGTTGCCGTCTGGCCTGAACCGCTGGCGTTGTCGATGGCGTATACGGAGGAGTTATCCTTCGTCACGGCGATGATGTACTCTTTGCCGTCGGTGAACTTGGTCACCTCGATGAACCGCTCCTCGCTCATTCTCTCTGTGACCGTCACGTCCACGTCAGCCGTGAAGGTTCCGCCGCCGTTACCGTCCACCAGGGTGGCGGTGATCCTGGTCGTTCCCCGGGAAATCCCCGTAACATTGCCGTCGCTGTCCACGGTGGCGATGGAAGTGTCCTCGCTCTCCCAGGTCACGTTTCTGGACTCCGCATACTCCGGCTCGATGGTGGCGTGAAGCTGGACCAGCTGGCCCTCTTCAACGGACACATCGGATTCGTCGATGCTCAGTCCGGTCACCGGCACCGGTTCGGTCTCCGCGAATGATCCGCCCTCCGTAACGTCGGTTCCGTTCTCATCATAGTATGTAAAGCTGAGAAGATCCCTGTCGCTTACCGTGACGACCAGGCCTTTGCCCTGGACGCTGTTGCTTCCGGAGCTGTATTCGCTTCCGCTCATGCACCCGCACGCCGTGTAGTAGAACTGGATCTCTTTGCTGCTTCCGCTTTTGTATTCGAGAGAATCGTCGGGTTTGTATATCCCGTCGTAGTGCTGATCATTGAGGGTGTGGTTGTGTCCCCAAAGGAATACGATCTTCTTGTCATCCGAAGTATCATTGGGGGTCCCGCCCGTCGCCGCATTGTTCAGGGCATCGATGACCTGACTGGCGTTGGTGATCGTCCGGCTCTGATATCCCTGCTTGTAGTAGTGCAGGGGATAATGGGAGACGATGAAGATGGGTTTATCGTTGTCCACTGCGGCCAGCTTGTTGGTCAGAGTGCTGATCTGGGAGGTGGAGTAGGCGTTGCTTGAGCTCTCCGATCCCAGGCAGTAGATCCGGTAGTTGGATCCTACCTTGCCCCAGTCGTTTAAGGTGTACCTGGCTGTGGTCGAATTTCTCGTGGCCGTCCACTGCCCCGGATCGTATTCGTGATTGCCGGTGGTATAGACGCCCTCCACGCCTTTGCTGTCCACAACGTCCATGCCTCTCTGGGTCAGCTGCCAGAACTGATCCAAAGTCACTGCGGAGTCCGCCATATCTCCGCCGAAGGACATGGCCTCGATACTGCCGTCTCCGTACATGCCTTCGATCTCATCGATCCAGCTGCCCAGCCGGGCTTCCGCCTGATGATCGGTCATATTATGGACATCCGACGTGAACGCCAGCACGCAGTCGTCGCCGGACGCTGCATACACCGTTTCCTGGGGAATCATTCCAAACTGAAAAGCAGCCATCAAAAGACCGACCAATACGACCAGAAGATGTCTGCAGCAATGGGAAGATCTAGTCATCTCATTCACCACCTTTGAAAATCACACTACAAGAGTTTACTTAACTACGGTGCCATTATACTCCTGGTTTTTAGATGTGTAAAGACATATTTATTGTCATTTGATATTTTATATATTGACAGGAGTATAGTCCCATCCTGTAGTTGCGGATCTGCGGCTGAAATGAGATAATACCCTAAAGAAATCAGAAAGGAGATCTACCAATGAAAAAGAACCTCGGGCCCAAGCCCTTCATCTACCCCCTGCCCGTCCTGATCGTCTCGACCTACGGCGAGGACGGCACTCCCGATGCCATGAACGTGGCCTACGGCGGCATCCTCAACGCCGCCCGCCTTCAGATCAATATCGGCGTCCGCCACAAGACCTCCGACAACATCAAGCTGCGCAAAGAGTTCACCGTGGGCATCGCCGATCAGGCGAACATCGTCCCGGCGGATTACGTGGGCATCGTCTCCGGCCATGACGTTCCGGACAAGATGGAAAAGTCCGGCTGGCACATCAAAAAAAGCGAGAGCGTGGATGCTCCCGTGATCGAAGAACTCCCCCTGACCCTGGAATGCCGGGTAGAGGAGATCAATCAGTACGACAAGACCCTGCGGATCGTTGCCGAGATCGTCAATGTGGTGGCGGATGAGTCCGTCCTGGATGAGGAAGGCAATGTGGATGCGGATAAGCTCCAGGCCATCTCCTACGATCCTTCCACGAAGGCGTACCGGGTCCTCGGCCAAAAGGTCGGCCAGGCCTTTGCGGACGGCAACGCCCTGGTGGAGCAGGAGTAGTATTTTCGTGAAGTTTTCTCGGACCGTAAGGGGGACACCTCATGGACAAGATCAATGCGGAAGTCTTCGTCAACGTGGCGAATCTGGGCAGCTTCAAGAAGGCGGCCGACAAACTGGGCTACACCCAGGCCGGCATCAGCTACATCATCAACTCCATGGAGGAGCAGGCAGGCTTCCGGCTTTTCGAGCGGGAGTTCGGCGGCGTTCGGCTGACTCAGGAGGGACGG
>CADBQT010000090.1 GCA_902796875.1 uncultured Eubacteriales bacterium | reverse complement strand
TGCCAATATACACACGAAGAAATGGTTAGTGCGTTTCTACCGTAATACCTTAATTACGACTATTGGTGATTGTCGACGATCATCTCTGGAGACGGTCATCCGTATTGGCAGACAGGCGAAACCGCCTGTTTTGTTGTTTTTTTCAGTCATTTCATTATCTCGGGAGGGACCAATATGAAAAAAGTTTTAGTACTGGTTCTGAGCCTCGTCATGGCGCTTTCCTTCGCAGCGGTGCTGTCATCCTGCGGCGGATCCGGCGGCGGCGACGACTCGGACAGCGATGGCGATGGCGCCATGAAAGTCGGATTCATCTGTCTCCACGATGAAAACTCCACCTACGACCTGAACTTCATCAACGCGGCAAAGGATGCCTGCGCTGAGCTGGGCATCGAGCCTCAGATCCGCACCAACATTCCGGAAGGTCAGGAATGCTACGACGCGGCGGCTGAGCTGGTGGACGCAGGCTGCGGGATCATCTTCGCCGACTCCTTCGGCCATGAGGACTACATGATCCAGGCGGCCAAGGAATTCCCGGATGTGCAGTTCTGCCATTCCACGGGAACCAAGGCCCACACGGAGAAGCTGGCCAACTACCACAACGCGTTTGCCTCCATCTATGAGGGACGTTATCTGGCTGGCGTAGCGGCCGGACTCAAGCTGAATGAAATGATCGAAAAGGGCGACATCACGGAAGACAAGGCCAAGATCGGCTACGTCGGCGCTTTCACCTATGCCGAGGTAATCTCCGGATACACCTCATTCTATCTGGGCGCAAAGGAAGTTTGCCCCTCCGCGACGATGGACGTCACCTTCACCGGTTCCTGGTATGACGAGGCTGCCGAGAAGGAAGCGGCCAACAAGCTGATGGACGGCGGATGCGTACTGATCTCCCAGCACGCGGACTCCATGGGCGCTCCCACGGCCTGCGAGAAGAAGGGCGTGCCGAACGTATCCTACAACGGCTCCACGGCAGAAGCCTGCCCCAACACCTTCATCGTATCTTCCCGGATCGACTGGACTCCTTACTACAAGGATGCCATCCAGAAGGCTCAGGCCGGCGAGGCCATCGATGCGGACTGGACCGGAACCCTTAAGACCGGCTCCGTGCAGCTGACCGAGGTCAATGAAAAGGGCGCGGCCAAGGACACCCAGGCCAAGATCGACGAGTACAAGGGTAAGCTGGAGAGCGGCGAAATCCACGTCTTCGATACCAGCAAGTTCACCGTGACCGTGAACGAAGAGAAGAACAAGAACGCCAAGGTCGACGGCGAAGGCCACCTGACCAGCTACATGGCGGACGTTGACACGGATGCCAAGTACACGCCGGATACGGAAGCCGTCAAGGACGGATACTTCCACGAGTCGGAGATGCGCTCTGCGCCTTACTTCGACATGCAGATCGACGGCATCAACCTGCTGGATCAGAACTACGGCGACTAAAATGCATTTAATGAGGGAAAGCCCCGGAACTCCCGGGGTTTTCCTCTTTTGACGGCAGATCGTCACAAGCTGCGGGGGATCCGCGAACGAGATGGAAAGGCAATAGGACTTTGGAAAACAAAATAGCGGCCGTGTCCATGCGGGGGATCACCAAGATCTTCGACGGCAAGGTAACGGCGAACAACAACGTGGATCTGGACATCTATAAGGGAGAGATCCTGTCCCTTTTGGGAGAGAACGGCAGCGGCAAGACGACGCTGATGAACATGCTCTCCGGGATCTACTTCCCCGATCGGGGTCAGATCTACATCAACGGGGAACCGGTGACCATCAACTCCCCCCGGGAGGCATACGATCATGGCATCGGCATGATCCATCAGCACTTCAAGCTGGTGGACGTATTTACGGCGGCGGAGAACATCGTTCTCGGCCTGGAAGAAGAGGGCAAGCTGGATCTGGCCCGGGTAGCGGAGAAGATCCAGAAGATCTGCGACACCTACGGATTCGAAGTGGATCCGAAGAAGAAGATCTACGACATGTCCGTATCCCAGAAACAGACGGTGGAGATCGTCAAGGTCCTCTACCGGGGAGCGGATATCCTTATCCTCGATGAACCCACGGCGGTGCTGACCCCCCAGGAGACGGAGAAACTGTTCACCGTCCTTCGGAACATGCGCAGCGCCGGCAAGGCGATCGTCATTATCACCCACAAGCTTCACGAGGTGGAAGCCATCTCCGACCGGGTGGCGGTCCTTCGCAAAGGCGAGTACATCGGGGAAATGAAAACAAGCGAAACCAACGCCCAGGAGATGACCAACATGATGGTCGGACGGGAAGTGGCGTTGAACATAGACCGGCCCGCGCCGGTGGATCCCAGACCCAAGATCCGGGTGGAGGACCTGACCGTGCGCAGCTCCGACGGCGTCCTGAAACTGGACGACGTTTCCTTTACCGCCAACAGCGGAGAGATCCTGGGCATCGCCGGGATCTCCGGGTGCGGCCAGAAGGAACTTCTGGAGGCCATCGCAGGACTTCAGAATGTGGAGAAGGGCTCCATCACCTACATCCACGATGACGGAAGCGAAGAGTCCCTGCTGGGCAAGGACCCCCTGCAGATCGCATCCATGGGCGTATCCCTTTCCTTCGTTCCGGAGGACAGACTGGGGATGGGCCTGGTGGCCAGCATGGACCTGACGGACAACATGATGCTCCGCTCCTTCCGCAAAGGCAAGTCGGTCTTTACGGACCGGAAGACGCCGAAGAAACTGGCGGAGAAGGTGGTGGACGAACTGGACGTCAACACCCCGGGAGTCTCCACTCCCGTGCGCCGGCTCTCCGGAGGAAACGTGCAGAAGGTGCTGGTGGGCAGAGAGATCGCCTCGGCCCCCACGGTGCTCCTGTCGGCATACATCGTCCGGGGACTGGATATCAACTCATCCTATACCATCTACGAACTGCTGAACCTGCAAAAGAAAAACGGCGTCGCCGTCATCTATGTGGGCGAGGACCTGGACGTGCTCCTGGAACTCTGCGACCGCATCCTGGTGCTCTGCAGCGGGAGAGTCAGCGGCATCGTCGACGGAGTAAAAGCGGACAAGAATCAGGTCGGACTTATGATGACACGGTTGGGAGGAGGTGACACGGATGAGCAGTAAAGCAAATCAGGAACCGCTTCTCCATATCACCAAACGAAGGGCTATGCCCTGGCAGGCGGCATGGGCCGTCCGGATCGGCTCCATCGTCTTCGCTCTGATCATCTGCGCCATCATCACCATGGCGGCTACGGGACTCGATCCCATGAGCGTATACGGCACCATGCTGGACGGTGCCTTTGGAAGCGAGCGTAAGATCTGGATCCTGGGCAAGGAGACGGCGGTCCTGCTGATCATCGCCCTGGCCATGGCTCCGGCGTTCCGGATGAAGTTCTGGAACCTGGGCGGCGAGGGTCAGGTCCTGATCGGCGCCCTGGTCACGGCGGCCATGATGATCTATCTGGGCGAGCGGCTCCCCAATCCGATCCTCATCCTGCTCATGTTCGTCGCTGCGGTGGCGGCAGGAGCTCTCTGGGCCGGCATCCCCGCTTTCTTCAAGGCGAAGTGGAACACCAACGAGACCCTGTTCACCCTGATGATGAACTACGTAGCCATCCAGCTGGTGGCCTACTACATCATCATCTGGGAGTCACCCAAAGGCTCGGGTAAAGTAGGCGTCATCAACCAGGCGACGGAAGCGGGCTGGCTCCCCAGGATCGGGGATTTCCAGTACCTGCTCAACATCATCATCGTCGCACTGGTCACCATCGGCATCTACATCTATCTGAAATACAGCAAACACGGATACGAGATCTCCGTCGTAGGCGAGAGCCAGCAGACGGCCAGGTACGTGGGCATCAAGGTGGATCGGGTGATCATCCGGACACTGCTTTTGTCCGGCGCCATCTGCGGCCTTTGCGGATTCCTCATGGTCTCCGGAACGGACCACACCATCACCACCACTCTGGCGGGAGGCCGGGGCTTCATCGGCGTGCTGGTGGCCTGGCTGGCCCAGTTCAACCCGGGCGCCATGGTCTTTGCCAGTCTGCTGCTGACGGTCCTCACCCGGGGAGCCAGCGAGATCTCGACCATATACGGACTGAACCAGTCCTTCGGAGACATCCTTACAGGTATCATCCTCTTCTGCATCATCGGAAGCGAATTCTTCATCAACTACAGAGTCCACTTCCGCAAGGGCGTAGGGAGGCGGGTCGACGGCGGATCCAAGCCGGCGGCTGTAGCCGAAACGGCGGGAGATGATCCGGCGGAGAAGGAGACCGGAAAGGAGGGAGCCGATGTTTGATCTCATTGCTTTTATCCCGAGAGCCATCGTTCAGGGGATCCCTCTTCTGTACGGCTGTACGGGTGAAACCATATCCGAAAAGGCGGGAAGCCTGAACCTGGGTATTCCGGGAGTCATGTACGTGGGCGGCATCTGCGGCGTCATCGGGGCCTTCCTCTATGAACAGAGCTGCGGAGGCCACGTCAACGGATTTTTAGCCATCACCATACCCCTTCTGTCCTGCCTGCTGGGATCCCTTCTCATGGGGCTGCTCTTCGCCGTGCTGACGGTCACCCTCAGAGCCAACCAGAACGTGGTCGGCCTGGCCATGACCACCTTCGGCGTGGGCTTCGGCAACTTCTTCGGCGGATCCCTGATCAAGCTGACGGGCAGCGACGTTCCGTCCATCGCCCTGTCGGCCACCAGCCGTTACTTCAGCAGAGGACTTCCCTTTGCCGGTGACATGGGAGCCTTCGGCAAGGTCTTCCTGTCCTACGGATTCCTGGCCTACGCGGCGGTGATCATCGCCTTCATCACGGCCTACGTGCTGAAGAAGACCAGGACCGGACTCCATCTGCGGGCGGTGGGTGAGAACCCGGCCACGGCGGATGCGGCGGGCATCAACATTACCAGATACAAGTATCTGTCCATCTGCATCGGATGTATGATCGCAGGTCTGGGCGGACTGTACTACGTCATGGACTACGCCAGCGGCGTCTGGTCCAACGACGCATTCGGCGACCGGGGATGGCTGGCCATCGCTCTGGTCATCTTCACCCTGTGGCGGCCCAACATCGCCGTCTTCGCATCCTTCCTCTTCGGCGGACTGTACATTCTGTACCTGTTCATCCCCACGGGAACGGACCTGGCCGTAAAGGAACTGTACAAGATGCTGCCCTACGTGGTAACCATCATCGTGCTGATCCTCACCGGCATGAGAAACAAGAGGGAGAACCAGCCCCCCGAAAGTCTGGGCCTCCCATACTTCCGAGAAGACCGATGACGGGCTGTACGCTGAGCGCGGCTCGGCTGCAGCCATCGACGAATTGAAGAAGGCAGTAAACTTCGGGCCGGCGCGCGTTTCCATGCGCGCCGGCCTTTTTTATTCGTCCCGGCTTGTGGACACGAGGCGTTCAATCGTATAACAATCGTACGACAATTGGACGTGCCGTGTTGATTTTCGATTCCCGTCTATGAATCAACACGATGGAGGAGAAAATGACCTGTGCTTATTTCCAGTTTGAGTGATCCGTGTAGATACAGTTCGAGGATCTAGTAATCAACATGGATTCTGCCTGTTTCAATGTTGATCTGAGAAATTCCATGCAAGATCAACACGAGAGCCCCATTCTGGCAAGGGTCACCGTGCCTCCATGATCCAAAAAATGTTGATCTGAAAATCATAAGAGAAAAACTACACGCATCCATCTCCGGATTTCCGCCGAGTCATCTATTTCCTGTAAAGATTATGGTATAATGTGTCCATGTTGAAGATCTATTACGCAGACGCCCTGACTGACGGGGAAAAGTTCATATTTAACCACATCGATCCCGCGGAGAAGACCATTCTCATCGTGCCGGATCAGTTTTCGCTGCAGGCGGAGGAGGACGCACTGAAATGCAGCCCTTCCGGCGCGCTGCTGAATTTGATGGTGACGGATTTCTCGGCCCTGGGCCACAAAGTCGTCAAGGAGACCGTGGGCCATGAACCGGAGATCATCGATAAGTACGGCCGGCACATGCTGCTGTCGGTTCTGATTCACGGGCTGGAGGAGAAGCTGACTGTGCTTCGCCCCCGGGGAGGAGCCAATGCCCTGGCGGATCAGATGAACGCTATGATCTCGGAAATGAAGCGCTACGAGATCGATCCGCAAAGGCTGGCGGTGGCCATCGATCAGCTGACCGGGAATGCCGAGGCTGGCGGCACGGAGGTCGAGCGGAAACCGGCGCCGGCAAACTACCTGACCCTGAAGCTAAAGGATGTACTCAACATCTATGAGGCATATGAAGC
>CADBQT010000089.1 GCA_902796875.1 uncultured Eubacteriales bacterium | reverse complement strand
GCCTGGTATCCGGCGTTTTCCACCGCATGGATGATCTCCGGATCCGGGGCATCCCCCTCCACGCCCATGGTGTTGGTCAAAAGACTCACCGAAACCGACTCCACACCGGGGAGGGCAGCTACCGCCTTTTCCACCCGGGCCTGACACGCCGCACAGCTCATTCCCGTTACATTGTATTTACGCATGCTCATGGAACAATTCTATCACATCACCGGGCTTTCTTCACGAACACCGTCCGGATGGCGTTCAAGACCGCCAGCACCATGACGCCCACGTCGGCGAAGATGGCTGCCCACATGCCTACGACGCCAAAGGCGCACAGGAGAAGGCACGCCACTTTCACGCCGATGGCCAGCCAGATGTTCTCCTTGACGATCCGCATGCACTTCCGGGAGATCCTCATCCCCAGGGCGATCTTCTCCGGATCGTCGTCCATGAGGACCACGTCCGCCGCCTCGATGGCCGCTTCCGATCCCAGGGCGCCCATGGCGATGCCGATGTCCGACCGGGAGAGCACGGGGGCGTCGTTGATCCCGTCTCCCACAAAGGCCAGGCATCCCTTCTCCCCTTCTTCCGCCAGCATCTTCTCCACCAGATCCACCTTGTCTCCGGGAAGAAGCTCGCTGTGGACCTCTCCGATCCCCAATTCCTTCGCCACCGCTTTTGCGGGAGCCTTGGCGTCTCCGGTGAGCATGACGATCCTGGATACGCCGGCTCTTTTTATGCCCTCCACGGCGGAGCGGGCGGTCTCCTTCAGTTCGTCGGCGATGAGGATGCTTCCGGCATACCGGTCCTCCACCGCCACATGGACCACCGTGCCCACGCTTCGGGTTTCTTCTTTATCGTCTTTATCTTCTTCCGGAGTCGATTCCGTCCCTGCGCCGGCCATTTCCATCAGTTTGGCGTTTCCGACCCAGACCTTACGGCCCTCCAGCCGGGCGCAGATGCCTTTGCCCGCGATCTCCTCCACTTCTTCAGGCTCTTTGGCCTCTCCTTCACCTCTGGCCTGTTTCAGCGCCAGGGCGATGGGATGGGAGGAATACACTTCCGCCGAAGCGGCCAGATCCAGAAGTTCTTCTTCGCTGAATCCTTCCTCCGGATAAGTCTCCCTTACCTGGAAGACCCCCCGGGTCAGTGTTCCCGTCTTGTCCATGACCACGGTGCGGATCTTCGCCATGGCCTCCAGGTAGTTGGATCCTTTGACCAGGATACCCTCATGGCTCGCCCCGCCGATCCCGGCGAAAAAGCTTAGAGGGATGCTGATGACCAGGGCGCAGGGGCAGCTGACGACCAGGAAGGTCAGGGCCCGGTAGAGCCATTCTCCCCACAGGGGCTCCGCCCCCAGGAAAGCCATCCGGATCACCGGCGGAAGAAGGGCCAGAAGCCCTGCCCCGATGACCACCACCGGCGTATAGATCCGGGCGAACCGGGAAATGAAGTTTTCAGAACGGGATTTACGTGAACTGGCGTCCTCCACCAGTTCCAGGATCTTCGAGGCCGTGGACTCACCGAATTCCCGGGTGGTGCGGATCTTCAGCACTCCATTGATGTCGATGCATCCGCTGATGACCTCGTCCCCTGCCACGGCATTCCTCAGGACGCTCTCTCCCGTGAGGGCGCTGGTATCCAGGCTCGCTTTTCCCTCCTCCACGATGCCGTCGATGGGGATCTTCTCCCCGGGACGGACCACGATGAGGGACCCGATATCCACCTCGTCCGGATCCACCTGATGGACCCCCTCCTCGTCCTCGATGTTGGCCGTATCGGGCCGGATGTCCATGAGTTCACCGATGTTCTGCCGGCTTTTCCCCACGGCATAGCTCTGGAAGAACTCTCCCACCTGATAGAACAGCATGACGGCTACCGCCTCGGTAAAGTCTCCCGTATGGGTCACCGCCAGCACAAGAGCACCCACCGTGGCCACCGCCATCAGAAGGTTTTCGTCCAAAGGCTGGCGATTCACGATCCCCTGCCCCGCCTTCTTCAGTATGTCGTATCCCACGATGAGATAGGGGACAAGGTAGAGGATCAGCTTCACCGGACGGTCCACATCCACGAAGGCCAGGACGACCAGGAGGGCCGCCGTGACCAGGATCCGTATCAGATTGTTTCTCTGTTTCGTTGTCATATGTTAAAAGAAGATCTCGCAGTCCGACTCGACCTTGCGGCAGTTCTCACGAACCTTTTCCATGACGGCTGCAGGGTCCTCTCCCTCCTCGAATTCCACTTTCATCTTCAGGGTCATGAAGTTCACCGTGGCGTCCTTTACCCCTTCCGTCTTCTTCGCGGCATCTTCCATCTTATTGGCGCAATTGGCGCAGTCCACATCGATCTTGTACGTCTTTTTCATGGTTTTTCTCCTTACGATTAAACGTTTGCTTAATTGTTAATCACATTATATTCCCTTCCCGTGTCCCTGTCAAGAAGGGGAGCGCTATTCGCGGCGCTCCATTGCCTTTTTTGAGCTTTTGCATTACACTATTGCCATAGGAAAGCGTTAAACGGGAATGCGTTTATTTAAGATCACGCAAAGGCAGGAAGGACAAGGACTTGACGAAGAAAAAACATCTTCCCCATAACCACGACCGGGGTGCGGAAGCCGTGACGGCTCAGCTCCCGGCGGACGAGGATTTTTCCACGGTAGCAGCCCTGATGAAGAACCTGGGCGATCCCAGCCGGCTGCGGATCTTCTGGATCCTCTGTCACGTGGAGGAGTGCGTCATCGATGTGGCCGCCATGACGGATATGTCCAGTCCGGCGGTCTCCCATCACCTGCGCGTTTTGAAAACCGCCGGCCTGATCACGGCCAGGCGTGAAGGGAAAGAAATGTACTACCGGGCGGCGGATACCCCCGTCGCTCAGAAGCTGCACCGGGCAGTGGAGGAGATCATGGAGATCTCCTGTCCCCGGATAGACGACTACAGGGAGGAACAGAATGGATAAGAACAGGCCCAAAGGACGTAAGGTATTCAACTCCGGAGGCGGAACCGGCGTTGGCAAGACCGGCCCCGGTTTCAACGGCAAAGTGGGAAGCGGTGGTTTCCTCGGCGGCGGAAGCGGCAGCAGCGGCGGATCCGGTGGATCCGGCTCTTCCGGTTCTTCCGGCAATTTCAGTTCCCAGGGGCAGGGCCAAACCTCCGGAAACGGTTCCGGCGGCGGCTTCCACTTCGGGGGCGCACGCTCCGGCGGCGGCAAAGGCGGATGTCTTCCCATCCTCATCGTTCTGGCTGTCCTCCTCTTCGGAGGCGGCGGTCTGGCGGTGAACAATCTGGGGGACAGCGAGCCCACTCCTCAGGAGACGATCCAGTCCGGAGGCGGCAACTACAACGGCTGGTTCACCGACAATTCCTCCACGGGCAACACGGGAGAGCTGAACACCCGGGTCTCCTCTGAAGCCAGAGCCAAGTTCACCAAGATCAAAGGCGGCGGCGAAGACGTGGCCACCATCATGGTCTACATGTGCGGCACCGACCTGGAGTCCCGATCCGCCATGGGCACCAGCGACCTGAACGAAATGATCAGCGCCACCGTAGGCAAGAACGTGAACCTGATCGTCTACACCGGCGGCTGTAAAAAATGGAGAAACAATCAGATCAGCAGCACCCGCAATCAGGTGTGGCAGATCTCCAACGGCAATATCCGCTGCCTCATCGAGGATGCGGGGAATGACCCCATGACCAAACCGGCCACTCTGACTTCCTTTATCAAGTGGGCGGATCAGAAGTTCCCCTCCAACCGGACCTGCCTGATCTTCTGGGATCACGGCGGCGGTTCCATCAGCGGCTACGGCTACGACGAGAAATACCCCCAAAGCGGCTCCATGACCTTAAGCGGCATCAACACCGCCCTCAAGGACGCCGGTCTCAAGTATGACTTCATCGGTTTCGACGCCTGCCTCATGGCCACGGCGGAGACGGCTCTTGTGCTGAGCAACTACGCCGACTACATGATCGGAAGCGAAGAGACGGAGCCGGGCATCGGCTGGTACTACACCAACTGGCTCACCGATCTTTCGGCGGACACTTCCCTGTCCACCCTGGAGATCGGCAAGCGCATCGCCGATGACTTCACCAAGCAGTGCGCCAGCAGATGTCCCGGACAGACTACCACCCTGTCCGTCACCGATCTGTCGGAACTTTCCCAGACTCTCCCGGATAAGCTCAATGCCTTTGCGGAAGAAACGGGAACCAAGATCACCGAAGGAGATTACCGGGAGGTGGCTACCGCCCGTTCCGGGAGCAAGGAGTTTGCCCGGAGCACCGGCATCGATCAGGTGGACCTGATCCATTTCGCCAGCCGTCTGGATACCGGGACGAGCAAAGAGCTGGCCAAGACTTTATCCGAAGCCATCAAATACAACGTCACCTCCAAGGGGACGGCCAATGCTTACGGCCTTTCCATCTACTTCCCCTACCGGTCCCTGCACAAGGTGGACAGCATCGCCAACACCTACGACCAGATCGGCATGGACGACGACTACACGGCATGCATCCGCAAGTTCGCTCAGATGGAAGTCAGCGGACAGGCGGTCTCCGGAGGGACCTCTCCCTTCGAATCCCTCATGGGAACCGGCTCCGGCACGCCTCAGCTGGACACCCAGGCCATGCAGCAGCTCATCGGCTCCCTCCTTGGCGGCGGATTCTCCGACTTCCGTTCTCTGGGAATGCCAGATCTGAATGAAGGCAATACGGAATTCCTGCGCACGGATCCCCTGAACGCCACGGAGACGGCGGAATACATCTCCGCCAACCGGATCACCTCCGAGGATCTGGTCTGGAAGGAAAACAAAGAAGGCAAGCAGGCCATCATCCTGACGGAAGAGCAGTGGGAACTCATCGAGACTGCGGATCTGAACATGTACTACGATGACGGCAAAGGCTACATCGAGCTGGGTCTGGACAACATCTACGACTTCGATGACGACGGTAATCTGCTGCCCAATCTGGAACGGACCTGGATCTCCATCAACGGTCAGCCCGTGGCCTACTATCATATGGAGACCATGGAAAACGGCGAAGATTACACCATCACCGGCTACGTTCCCATCGTCCTGGGAGACCGTAACGCCCGCCTCATCCTGACCTTCGATCAGGATAACGAACAGGGCTACGTTGCCGGCGTCAGCTACGACTACGACGACAAGGTGACCGAAACGGAAGCAAAAAATCTCACCGGACTGAAAGCCGGTGATGAGATCAAGTTTATGTGTGATTACTACGGGTATGACGGGAAGTTCAGCGCCCACCATCAGCTGGGCAAGACCATGAAGGTCACCGATCCGGAGAAGATCACCATCACCAACACCGACGTGGGCACGGGTAAGGTCAGCATCCTCTACCGGTTCACGGATATCTACGGACAGGAGTACTGGACTCCGGCGATCAAAAAGTAACCTTTCCTACCACCCGAGGGACAGCTTGTTCTCCGGGCACAGGAAAGTGCAGAGGCCGCAGCCCATACACCTGTTCCGGTCCACCCGGACGGTTCCTCCGTCCCTGACCACCGCATCGTAGATGCAGCAGGTGACGCATTTCTCGCAGTCCTCTCTGCAGGCCACGCCGGTAACGGTGCTCACCGCCGGTTCGTGTTTCATTTCATCGAAGGACTTAAGATTTTTCAACGCCTTTCCCCGGATCTCATCCGGGGATTTGATTTTGTGGTCCTTCATCCAGGACTCCATTTCCTTCAGGATATTTCCGATGACCGGCCGGCCGCCGACCATGACCGCAGTACCCACCTGGATCGTCGACGCGCCCAGCATGATGTATTCCAGGGCGTGTCTGCCGGTGGAGATCCCTCCGATGCCGGAGACGGGAACGTCCACCGTCTGAAGGATGGTGGCAACGGATGCCAGCCCAAGGGGACGGATATACTCGCCGGAGATCCCGCCGTAAGAGGACAGGGTCGGCCGGGCGTTTTCCAGATCGATCTGAAGGATCCCCCGAACGGTGTTGATGGCGCTGACGCAGCTGCATCCGGCGGAGCGGGCCGCCTTGGCCACCTTGGAGATATTGGTAGTGTTCTGAGACAGTTTAACGATGACGGGGATGTTCACCGATTCCACGATGGCCCGGGTCATCTCATAGATGGTCTCTGCGTGGGAAGCCATGACCTCCAGCCCTTCCGACATAGGATTGGACACGGAAAGTTCGATGGCGTCGGCCCCGAACTTCTCCAGCTTGCTGGCCAGATAGGCCAGTTCCGAAGGGGTATGTCCCGAGATGCTGGCGATGACCACGCCTCCCGCCGACTTGGCGATCCGCATCTCCCTCTCCCATCCTTCGATCTGGATGTTGCTGTACAGACGGATATTCTGAGCTCCCTGGCCGTCGCTGGCGATATGGGGTCGCACGTCCAGCAGGGTATCGCTGATGATGCTCTCCGTGACCACCGCTCCGGCACCCGCCTTGATGGACGCCTTCAGGCCCTCCCCGTCCCGGTGCCACGGACCTGCGGCAACGATGAGGGGATTATCCAGTTTCATTCCCAGGAAGTCTGTCTTCAGCATGGTCTTTTCCTTTCTTCAGAACGTCGATTTAGAACATCTCTTCGATCCGCTCCTTGTGTCCGCAGGATCTGCGGATCCGCAGTTTGGACTGGAGCAGGATCTGACGGGGAGTCCTGTCGTCGTTTTCCCCTTCGATGAGATCGAAGAGGATCCGGGCTCCGTAGATCCCCATCTTGCGCAGGGGCAGTTCCACCGTGGTCAGCTTGGGGTCCACCAGGTTGGACATGCGGTTGTTGCCGAAGCCCACGACGGCGATGTCTTCAGGGATGCAGATCCCGCTGTCCTTTAAGGCGTCCATGGCGCCGTAGGCGATCTCGTCGCTGGTGGCGAAGATGGCATCCGGCCATTCGTCGGCGATCATCTTGCGGGCGCCAAGATATCCTCCCTCTATGGAGTTTTCCGTCTTCAGAATCCGACCGTCATTGATGGGGATCCCGTTGGCCCGAAGGATATTCTTGTATCCCGCCAGCATATTGGTGGTCTCCTGCTGGGGATCGTTTCCCCACAAAAATCCGATGGACCTGTGGCCGGTCTCTATGAGATGGGCCATCATCTCCGCAGCCCCCAGCCGGCAGTCCACCGTTACCGAATTACACTGCCCGTGCTCCCGGTTCTCGCCGATGAGGACCACGGGGATCTTTTCCGCTTCGATCACGGAAATGTATTTTTCTTCCAGTGTGGAGGACATGATGATGATCCCGTCCACCCGCCGCTGGATGAGCTGTCCGATGTACTCTCTTTCCATCTTCGGGTCACGTTCCACGTTGCAGAGGAAGGTGATGAAACCCTTGGGCCGTGCCACCTCCTCGATGCCGCTGATGATGTCCGTATACATGGCGGTGAGCATGTGGGGAACGATGACGCCGAGAGTTTTTGTCCGATTGAAATTCAACCCCTGAGCAAACCAGTTAGGGGTATACTCCGCTTCATCGATGATCTTCTGGATCCGTTCCCGTGTCGCCGGCGCGACGTTTTCCGGATGATTCAGCACCCGGGAAACGGTGGCGACGGAAACGCCCGCCGCTTTGGCGATTTGCTTGATATTCACGAGACACCTCCTTTTGAAGCGCTCTCCTCTTCGGCCAGGACACCGGTCAGGCTGAAGGTCTTCCCTTCGGTGATGATCACATCGACAAAGGTGCCGATAAGCTTCTGATCACCAGGGAAATCCACCAGTTTGAATCCTGGGGTCCTTCCCGTCAGCACGCCGGGATCCTTTTTGCTGGCGCCGTCCACCAGGACCCTCTGCCGGGTCCCCACATAGGCGGCGTTCTTCTCCGCGCTGATGGCGTTCATCACCTCCACCAGCCGATCGAATCTACGGTGCTTATCCTCCTCCGGGATCTGGTCCGGATCCTCCGCCGCCGGCGTCCCCGTCCGTTTGGAATACAGGAACGTAAAGGCGGAATCGTATTCGATCTCCCTGGCCAGATCCAGGGTCTCCTGGAAGTCCTCCTCCGTCTCACCGGGAAAGCCCACGATGATGTCCGTGCTGATGGTGATCTCCGGCACCATCTGGCGCAGCTTTCTCACCAGCTCGCGGTAGTGCTCCGACGTATACCGGCGGTTCATCTTCCGCAGGATCCGGGAGCTTCCCGACTGGACCGGCAGATGGATGTAGGGACAGAGTTTATCCAGTCTCCCAAAGGCATCGATGAGCTTGTCCGACAGATCCTTGGGGTGAGAGGTCATGAACCGGATCCGTTCCAGCCCCTCCACATCGTTCAGGGCGCAGACCAGATCCGTAAAGTCCCAAGGGCCTGCTTCCCCTTCTCCCCGGTAGGAGTTGACGTTCTGACCCAGGAGTGTGACTTCCTTCACTCCCTCGGCGACCAGGTCCCTCACCTCCGCCAGGATGTCCTCGGGGCGACGGCTCTTTTCCCGTCCCCGGGTATAGGGCACGATGCAGTAGGTGCAGAAGTTGTTGCAGCCGAACATGATGTTGACGAAAGCCTTGTGGGGAAACAGCCGCTTCGCCGGCAGTCCCTCCACGATATCCTCCCGGTCCTCCAACGTGCGGATCACCCGGGTGTTTCGGGCGCTCCGGATGGAGTGCTTGGCCAAGGTGTAGGACTCTTCCGCATCCGGGATCAGGTCTTCGTTGCCAAGGGGTGCGTCCTCCCGGTTCTCCTCCAGCTGGCGGAGCATATCGGGAAGTTCGTCGATGTTATGGGTCCCGAAGATCACGTCCACCCAGGGATATTTCTGGCGAACGGCGGTGATCACGTGCTCCTGCTGGAGCATGCAGCCGCAGACGCAGGCGATGAATCCGGGACGGAGCGCCTTCTGTTTTTTCAGCTGGCCCAAAGTCCCGAAAAACCGTTTGTCCGCATTCTCCCGCACGCTGCAGGTGTTGATGATCACGATGTCCGCATCGTCCCGGCTGGCCGCCGGCTGGCACCCGGCTTCGCTTAAAAGCCCGGCCATGACCTCCGAGTCGTGCTCGTTCATCTGACAGCCAAAGGTGGTGATATGGTAAGTTTTGCCATTTATTGGATCCATCTTATGCCTGTTCGTGCTTTTTCTCTCTTCCCATGAGCATCTCCATGGCCTCCTGAGCCTTCAGGGTGCCACGGGTGATCCGATAGATCGCTTCAGTGATGGGCATTTCCACCTGGGCCGTGCTGGCCAGCTCCCATGCAGCCTCGGCGGTGGTCATTCCTTCTACAACCATGCCGATCTCCCGGACGGCGTCCTCAGGATCTTTGCCTTCTCCCATGAGGATCCCGCACCGCCGGTTTCTGGAGTGCATGCTGGTGCAGGTTACGATCAGATCCCCCACACCCGTCAGACCGGCAAAGGTCTCCGGCTGAGCCCCCAGGGCAACACCGAGTCTGGAGATCTCCGCCAGGCCCCTGGTCATGAGGGCCGCTTTGGCGTTGTCCCCAAAGCCCAGGCCGTCGGAGATGCCCGCCCCCAGGGCGATGACGTTCTTCAGGGCGCCGCCCAGCTCTACGCCCACGATATCCTCCGTGGTGTAGACCCGGAAGCGGTCCGTCATGAACAGATCCTGGATCGCCTCGGCGGACGCCAGATTGGCGGAAGCTACCGCCACCGTGGTGGGCAGGGCTCTGCCCACCTCCTCTGCGTGGGAGGGCCCGGACAGGGCCACATACCGGTCGACATCCAGACATTCTGCAGCGATCTGGGAAAGACGCAGGTGGGTCCCCTGCTCGATCCCCTTGGCCACGTTAACGATCAGGGCGTCATCGGAGATATAGGGCAGCGCCGCCTGAAGGGCGGAGCGGAAATGCTGAGTGGGCGCGGAGAACAGGACGACATCTGCATCCTTTAAGGCCTCCTCGCTGGACCAGGCGATCTGGATGTTCTCATTCAGGGGCACCCCGGGAAGGTAATCCGTATTCTCCCTGGCCGCCTCCATCCGGCGGAGATGTCCTTCGTCCACATCAAAGATCCGGACCTGATGGCCTTTGCCGGCCAGAACTGTAGCCAGGGCCGTTCCCCAGCTTCCGGCACCGATGATTCCTGCTTTTTTCATTTCTGTCTCTCCTTATTCTCTTTGTCCAGAAAACCGAGTTTCGGCTCCTCTCCGTGGATCAGACGAACGATATTGGCCCGGTGCTTGATCAGAACGATCAGGGCCATAGCTGCCGCCGGCCCGATGAATTCGGGCATGCGGATCAGGGCAACGACCGGCATGAGTATGGCGCCCACCATGGAGCCCACGGACATCCGCTTGCTGATCAGGGTCGCCAGGGCAACGATGGCCAGTTCGATCAGGGCGATGACCGGATCCAGGGCGAGAAGGGCCCCGAAGGATGTGGCTACGCCCTTGCCGCCTTTACCTTTGTAGATCACCGGCCAGACGTGGCCGATCATGACCATCAGGGCGCAGCAGATGGCCCCCAGCTGTCCCGCCAGGAACCAGCCCAGAAGGACGGAGACCACGCCTTTTAAGATATCCACCACCAGGGTGATGATGGCCGCCTTTTTCCCCAGCACCCGCAGGGCGTTGGTCGTTCCGGCGTTGCCGCTTCCCTCTTTTTTGATATCGATCCCATGGATCCTGGCCTGGATCGTCGACGGGGAAATGTTCCCGATGAAATAGGCGATGATCCCGGCTATCCCGATCATGACCGCTGGATGTGCATCAAACATCTTCCTTCTCCCCTTTCTCACGAAATACGAATTTAATGGATGTTCCCTCGAATCCAAAGGCCTCCCGGATCCTGTTCTCCAGATACCGGGAATAGGAAAAGTGCATCAGGGGTCTGGAGTTGATCTTGAAGGAAAAGAGCGGGGGCTTGATCCCCACCTGTGCGACGTAGTAGATCTTCAGCCGCTTGCCCTTGTCCGAGGGGGGCTGTTTCATCATGGTCGCGTCGGTGATCACCGTGTTCAGCTTGGCGGTGGGCACTCGCATGGCCCGGTTCTCCGCCACCGCCCGGGCGGTATCGATCACCTGATCCACCCGCTGTCCCGTCAGAGCGGAAATGAATACGGCGGGAGCATAGGACATGAAGGCCAGTTCCCTGGCGATGTCCTTGCGGAACTTGTTCATGGTCCCGGTCTCCTTGTCCACCAGATCCCATTTGTTTACCGCGATAACGATGCCTTTGCCCGCCTCGTGGGCGATCCCGGCGATCTTTTTGTCCTGTTCGGTGATCCCTTCTCTGCCGTCGATCATCAAAAGGCACACGTCGCACCGCTCGATGGCGGCCACCGCACGGATGACGCTGAATCGTTCGATGTCCTCGTTGACTTTGCTCTTCCTGCGGATCCCCGCGGTGTCGATGAGAAGGTACTCCTCTCCCTCATAGGAAAAGGGGGTGTCGATGGAGTCTCTGGTCGTTCCTGCGATGGGGGAAACGATGACCCGGTTTTCGCCCAGAAGCCGGTTGACCAGGGAGGATTTGCCCACGTTGGGCTTGCCGATCATGGCGATCTTGATGGATTCCTCCTCTTCTTCTCCGGCCCCTTCCGGGAAACTGCCGACCACCGCATCCAAAAGGTCACCCAGGTTCAGCATATTGGTGGAAGAAATGGGAATGGGCTCGCCCAGTCCCAGTTCGTAAAAGTCATAAAAGTCCTCGGGAAGATCCGCCGTGTCCACCTTGTTCACCGCCAGAACGACTTTGCGCCCCGTGCGGCGAAGCATGCCGGCCACTTCCCGGTCCGCCGCCGTCAGGCCTTCCCGGCCGTCCACCATGAACAGGATCACGTCGGCCATGTCCATGGCCACCTCCGCCTGCTCCCTCATCTGGGACAGGATGATGTCCTTGCTGTCCGGCTCGATGCCGCCGGTGTCGATCAACGCAAAGTGGATCCCGGACCACTCCGCTTCCGCGTAGATCCGGTCTCTGGTCACTCCCGGGGTGTCCTCCACGATGGAGACTCTCCGCCCGACGATCTTATTGAAGAAGGTGGATTTTCCCACGTTCGGCCGTCCCACGACCGCTACCAGTGGCTTACTCATCAAACAGTCCTTCCGCAAACTCTGAGGGTTCAAACTCTTCCAGGTCCTCGATCCCCTCGCCCAGACCGACGAACTTCACCGGCATGTCATACTCATCGGCGATGGTGATGACGATACCGCCTTTGGCCGTCCCGTCCAGCTTGGTCAGGATGATCCCGGTGATATCCGCTGTATTCCCGAACTCCTCCACCTGGGAAACGGCGTTCTTTCCCGTGGTGGCATCCAGGACCAGGAGGTTCTCCCGGTGGGCCTCAGGGAATTCCCGGCCGATGACCTTGTTCATCTTGGCCAGTTCATCCATAAGGTTCTTTTTGTTCTGAAGCCTGCCTGCCGTATCGCAGATCAGCACGTCGATCTTCTTCGCCTTGGCCGACTGGATGGCGTCGTAGATCACCGCCGAGGGATCCGCTCCCTCCGCGTGACGGATCACGGGCACGCCCACCCGTTCCCCCCAGATGGCCAGCTGCTCGCCAGCCGCCGCCCGGAAGGTGTCCGCCGCAGCCAGCATGACGGACTTGCCCTGCTGCTTCAGTTTATAGGCCAGCTTGCCGATGGAGGTGGTCTTGCCGCCGCCGTTGATGCCGATCATCAGAATGATCAGAGGCGTCTCGGAGCAAAGCTTCTGACTCTCTCCCTTATCCATCACGTCGGCGATGATCTTGCCCAGCCGGATCTTGATGACCCCGGGCTTGGTCATGTTGTTGGCCTGGACTTCCGTGCGGAGGGTCTCCACGATATGCATGGTGGTCTCCATGCCGATATCCGAGGTGATCAGGATCTCCTCCAGTTCTTCGAAGAAATCTTCATCGATGGTGGGCCGCATCATCAGCGCGTCGGAGACCCGCTGAGACATCCGGCCGAATATGGATTTTTTCTCTCCCAGTATCATGGTCTTCTCTCCTTACTGTCCGAACTGAGACATATCCTGACTCATGTCCAGGGACAGGACCTTGGAAATGCCCTTCTCCGGCATGGTCACGCCGTACAGGACGTCGGCGTGTTCCATGGTGGCCTTCTGGTGGGTGACCAGGGCGAACTGGATGCCGTCGAACTCACGCAGGGCGTGGATGAACCGGTCGATGTTGGCGTCATCCAGCGCCGCCTCCACCTCGTCCAGAATGCAGAAGGGAGTCGGCTTCACCTTGAGGACGGCGAACATGAGGGCGATAGCGGTAAGTGTCTTCTCTCCGCCGGAGAGAAGGTTGATGTTCTGCAGTTTTTTGCCCGGGGGCTGGGCGACGATATCGATATCCGACATCAGGGGATCGTTCTCGTCGGACAGACGAAGCTCCGCATGGCCTCCGCCGAACAGGTCCGTAAACATCTCCTCGAAGTTGGTCACGATCTGATCGAAGCTGGCCCGGAACCGCTCCCGGATGGTCTTGTCCATATCCCGGATGATCCCGTTGAGAGAGTCCATGGCTTCCTGGATGTCCGCCTGCTGGGCAGTGAGGAAGTCATACCGCTCTTTGACGGTCTCGTATTCCTCGATGGCGCCCACGTTGACCTCGCCCATCTCCTTCATCCGGTTTTTGATCTCCCGGTTTTCCTTGGTGGCCCGGGACATGACGAAGTCTTCGGACCGGAATTCCATGGCCTGGATATAAGAGATCTCGAAGTCCTCCCAAAGCTTTTCCTTCAGCCCTTCCAACTGGGTCTCGTGCTTGGCTTTGCGGATCTCCGCTTCGTGCTTCTTGCTCTGCAGCTCTCCGGTCTTCTCCGAGAGTTCTTCCTTTTCCTTCATGAGGGTGGACACTTCCTCGTCCAGTCCCTTCTTCTCCTCGGTGACCTCGTCCAGGTAATCCTGGATCCGCTGACGCTCCTCTTCCTTTTCCCGGATCAGGGCGTCCATGTTGCCGTGACCGCTGGTCAGGGTCTGCCGTTCTTCCTCCAGGATCTCCTGCTGTTCCTTCTTCTGGCGGATGTCTCCGTCGATCTGGGCGACGGCCTGCTCCGCAGCGGAGGCGATATAGGCCGCGTGGTTCTTTCTCTCCTCCCAGGTCTTCACTTCGATCCTGGCCCGGGTGATCTCCTCGCTGATCCGGTCGAATTCGGCCTGTTCCTTTTCCTGGGCTTCCGCCGTGGCGGCGCTTTCGGCTTCGATCTGCTCCATGGACTTCTGTCCCTGGGCGATGGTCTCCTCCAGCTGCCCGATGATCTCCCGGGAACGGGCTTTTTCTTCCTCGATGCCGGAAAGTTCTCTGGCGATCCTCTCCTCTCCGGAGCGGATATCATCCAGAGCCGCCTCGGCGAGACGGATCTCGTTTTCCATCATGAGCAGGGACTGTTCTCCCGCCCGGATCTTGCCTTCCAGATCGCTGATCTCGTCTCCCATCCGGGTAAGATCTTCCCGGCAGGATTCCAGTTCACCGGTCCGCTTCTCCTGCTCCCGGTTCATGCCGGTCAGCTTTTCTTCCAGAGCCTGGATCTCCGCCTTCCGCTGGAGGATGTCCGCCGTCTTGTGGCGGAACTTGCCTCCGGTGATGGCGCCGGCGGAGTTGATGATCTCTCCATCCAGGGTCACGACCCGCATGTTCCTGGTCTTTTTGGAGATGCGGATGGCGTGATCCATGTCGTCCACCAGGGCCACCCGACCCAGCAGGTATTCCACCACCTCGTCGTACTCGGCGTCAAACTCCACGCAGTCGGGGCCGAACCCGATGAATCCCTTCTCCGATTCCAGGTCGTCCTCTCTCCGGGAATTGGCCCGAATGGAGGACAGGGGCAGAAATGTCATCCGGCCTGCCTTGTTTTTCTTCAGGGACTGGATCGCCCGGCGGGCGCTGTCGTCGTCATCGCAGACCACGTTCTGCAGGGATGCGCCCAGAGCCGTTTCGATGGCCGTTTCGTATCCCTTGGGGACGCGGATCAGATCGGCGACCACGCCCCGGATCCCGGTCAGATCCGCCTTCATCACGTGGCGGACGGCGCCGTTGTATCCCTCGTAATTGTGTTCCATCTCCTCGATGGTCTTTTTTCTCGCTTCCAGCTG
>CADBQT010000088.1 GCA_902796875.1 uncultured Eubacteriales bacterium | reverse complement strand
CTCCCTTGTACGTAAAGAGATAGTTGGACCCGCCTCCGTAGATATCCCGCAGGTTGATGTCACCGAAGCTGAGCCCCTCGTCTCCGTTTTCTTCCTCTTCCTCGCTGTCGCTTTCCTCCTCCCAGGTCTCCTCCTGGGTCTCCTGGGCGTTCTCGTTAACGTCCGCTTCCGAGGTGCATCCCACCAGGGCAAAGCCAAAGGCAGCCAGGCAAACGAGGCATATGAAAATTCCGATCTGTTTCTTCAGCACGATGTTTCCTTTCCTGATGACTATTAAACCATTATGATGTTACCCCCATTTCCTCTTCTTTTCAAGGACTAACTTCCAATTTTTCACATACTTTTCACATTCATCCAGTTATTCCCGGGTCTTGTACCGAAGCAGCACGCCCCCGTGGTCGAGCCGCCTGGCTTCGATCAGGTCCAGAGCAAAGGCCTTTGCTTCCCGGCCCTCCGGCCGGTCGAAGAGGGTGGCGCTCTGCCGGTCTCCGCTGATGGTGGGGGTGAGGATCACGCTGACCTCGTCCACGACCCCCGCCTCCATCATGAGCCAGTCGGTGAGGCCGCCGCCGGTGACCAGCACCCGCCGGATGGGGAAATGGCTGACCAGCTTTTCCATGAGGAGGGGAATGTCCACCTGGTCTTCGCCGGCAAAGAGATAGGATATCCCCTTCTCCCGAAGGTAGAGGAGATACTCGTCTGCCACCTTTTTCGTGACCACCTGGATCACATGGGACCGGGGCTGTACGGGCCGGTCCACCACGCTGCTTTTCCACCGAAGGGTCCCTTCCGGATCCAGGCAGACCACATACCGGTCCAGATCCGCAGGGGCGATGTAGTCCTCCCGAAGGCCGGGGAATGCCTGGGCGATGCCGCAAGCCCCAAGTTCCGGAGCCAGTTCCCCTTCGCCCAGGAATCCGTCGGCATAGATTTCCGCCGCAGTCACTGTGCCGTTGAGGACCGCCTGACAGTCATAGGCGCTGCGGATGGGCCAGTGGTCCTCCATGGCCCGAAGGGTCTCCGGCAGGAGGAAACTCTCCCCGCTGATCCGGCCGTCCAGGGAAGCGATGAGATGACAGATGACATAGGGTTTTTTCTTCTCGATGTTCATGATAGTATTATATCACCTTATTGCCCCGAAGGAGGGAGAGATCATGATGATCAAAGATTACGCCAGAGAGATGATCGGGAAGGATCCGGTGTTTGCCGACATCGCCGGGCAGAAGGAGACGGTCTGGATCAACGACAGGTACCTGTCTTTTGCCCATGTGGACGGGATCAGCCAGCTGATCGTATCCGACGAGGACATTGCCGGCGCCGAGGAACGGCTCCGCCGGTTCGCCCCATATATAAGGAAGTGTTTTCCCGAGACTTTGCCCGATGAGGGGCTCATTGAATCCCCCCTGCGGGAGATTGGGAGCATGCAGCAGGCGCTGATCGAGACCTTCGGCCGCGAGATCCCCGGGCGGCTCCTTCTCAAGCTGGACAGCCATCTTCCCATCGCCGGCTCGGTCAAAGCGAGAGGCGGGATCTACGAGGTCCTGAAACACGCCGAGGACCTGGCTCTGGAAGCGGGGATGATCTCCGAAGATGACGATTACGAACGGTTCGCCGACGAGGACATGAAGGAATTCTTCCGTCAGTTCACCGTCCAGGTGGGGTCCACCGGCAACCTGGGCCTTTCCATTGGGATCATGAGCGCCTTTCTCGGATTCAAGGTGAAGGTCCATATGTCCGCCGACGCCCGCCAGTGGAAGAAGGATCTCCTCCGGTCCAAAGGCGTGGAGGTCATCGAATACGAAGAGGATTACTCCACCGCCGTGCTGGAGGGGCGGCGCAGCTCCGACCTGGATCCCAAAAGCTACTTCGTGGACGACGAGTATTCCGTACCTCTCTTTCTCGGCTATGCCGTGGCCGCCGGAAGGCTGGATGAGCAGCTGAAGGAAATGGGCATCGACGTGGACGGGGAGCATCCTCTCATCGTCTACATCCCCTGCGGGGTGGGCGGTGCTCCCGGGGGCATCTGCTACGGACTGAAGCGCCTCTACGGGGATAACGTCCACGTCTTTTTCTGCGAGCCCACCCTCTTCCCGTCGGTGCTCCTGGGCATGGCCTCCGACCGGTACGAAGAGGTGAACGTCAGCGACTTCGGCCTTACCGGCATGTCGGCGGCGGACGGTCTGGCCTGCGCCAGTCCCTCCGGCTTCGTCACCCGGATCGACCGGAACCTCCTGTCGGGAGATTTTACGGTGGAGGACGGGATCCTGTTCGACTACCTGCGGATGCTGAAGGAAACGGAGGATTTCTTCATCGAGCCCTCCAGCTGCGCCGCCTTTTCAGGGCCCGCCCGTCTGATGGAGTCCGCCGCCTGCCGGGACTATCTCCAAAGGCAGGGGCTCACGGAGAAAAAAATGACCGCCGCGACCCAGATCTGCTGGGCCACCGGCGGCAAACTGGTCCCGGAAGAAATCTGGGGCAAGTATATGAATACGTATCTTTGATGGGGGTTCTCTATCCCATGACCTCCCGGTACACCCTCAGCACGTTCTCATAGCAGATGCCT
>CADBQT010000087.1 GCA_902796875.1 uncultured Eubacteriales bacterium | reverse complement strand
TCCTCGATGTCCCGCGGCGGATTGATGTTCTTGATCTCAACCCGGGTGACCTTCAGACCCCAGGGGTCCGTGGCCGCATCCAGGATCTCCTCCATCTTGGCGTTGATCTCCTGACGGGAGGACAGGGTCTGGTCCAGTTCCATCTCGCCCAGGATGTTTCTTAAGGTCGTGGCCGACAGGTTCTCCAGACCGTACATGGCGTCTTCCACGCCGTAGGTGTAGTCCTTGGGGCTGAAGATCTTGGCGAACACCACCGAGTCCACGGTGATGGTGACGTTGTCCTTGGTGATGACGTTCTGGGGCGGGAAGTCCAGGGTCTGCTCTTTCAGGGAGACTTTGGATACGATCGCCTCCAGGAACGGGATCTTCACGTGAAGACCTGCTGTCCAGGTCTTGGAGTACTTACCGAGAAACTCCAGTACATAGGCGTGCTCCTGGGGCACGACCCGGATGTTTCTCAACAGGATGATGACGACGATCAGGATGACCGCCAACAGAATGATCATGCTCATTTCGGTTCCCCTTTCTGTTCTTTCACCAGATCCATGATCTGGCCAAACCGTTCCATAATATAGTCGTAACCTCCCCGGGAATGGGGGATCACGCAATTCGTACAGTCTTTGACGCCCTCTTCCGTGAACTGGAAGCTGCCGCCGCACCCCTCGCCCAAAGCGTACAGGGGGCAGTAGCAGAACAGGCAGTTAAAGCCCTCCTCCTTCTTCACCTTGTGACAGGGGAAGAACTCGCAGTCTCTGTGGCTGAAAAACTTATAATTCTCTGTAGTCATTTCTCCCGTCTCCTTTGTATGTCCTGTCCTACAGTTCCTCCACCGTCTCCGCGGCCTTGTCCAGCCAGTCGCCCTCGAAGGTCTCGATCATGCCCCGGTCGCAGGCTGCCGCCAGTTTGGGATCGATGGGGATCCGGGCCAGCACCTCAAGCCCGTGGGCGTGAGCCACTTCCTCCGTGTTGCTGGGTCCAAAGACAGGGATCTCCGTTCCACACTCGGGGCAGGTGAGATAGGACATGTTCTCCACGATGCCCAGGACCGGCACCTCCATCATCTCCGCCATCTTCACCGCCTTCTCCACGATCATGCTGACCAGATCCTGAGGGGACGTCACCACGATGATCCCGTCCACCGGGATGGACTGGAATACGGTCAGGGAAACGTCACCCGTTCCCGGGGGCATATCCACGAAAAGGATGTCCGTCTCGCCCCACATGACGTCGGTCCAGAACTGCTTCACCAGTCCGGCGATGATGGGGCCTCTCCAGAGCACCGGATCCGTCTCGTCCTCCAGCAGGTTGTTCACGGAGATGGTCTTGATCCCGGTCTGGGTGGGCAGGGGGAAGATCCCCGCCTCGTTGGCCTCTGCCTTTGCATCTACTCCGAACACCTTGGGGATGGACGGGCCGGTCACATCGGCGTCCATGATCCCGCAGACCGCTCCGCGACGCTGCATGGTCACCGCCATCAGGGAGGTCACCAGGGACTTGCCCACGCCGCCTTTGCCGCTGACCACGGCGATCACCTTGCCGATATTGCTGTACTCGTTGGTCTCCTCCAGCAGGCTGGCCGGATCGAAGCTTCCGCAGCCCTGGGCGCTGGGACAGCTGCCGCAGTCATGGGTGCAATTTTCCTCGGAGATCATCTCCTTTTCTGCCGTGATCTCTCCGCTTTCATTGGCCTCGATCACCGTCTCTTCGATGATCTCGCCACTGCCGTTTCCGTCCGGTCCGAAGACCTTCAGTCCTTCAAACTTGTTGCTTATACTCACGCTGTATTCCTCCCTGTTTCCGTTTTCTCTCATTATATCCGACCGGTGGTGAACATTCAACCGGACTTGGTACCCTGCCGGTAAATAAAAGCCACCGGCGTATCATGACCGGTGGCTTTTTCTTCTCTATTCTCGATCCGGGGGTAGATCAGTGCCTCTTACTTCCGACCGTGCGCCCGCCGGCGAACTGCCACGGATGATCCGAAAGCCACCGCCAGGAGAGCCAGGAGGATCGGGATGATCACATTGGTGGAATCTCCCGTGCTTGTGCCGGATCCCTTGTTGCCGGAATCACTGCCCGTCGGAGTGTCGTTGTTCACCGGTACCGATGCGACTCTTTCGGTCGGCGCCGGCTTGACGCTCTCCGTCGGTGTCCCGCTTCCGGTGATCAGTTTCTCCGGAACGTTCAGCAGGACCATGCTGGTGTTGCTTCCCGGCGTGTTGTCCAGATTGTAGCGCACCACATTTGGAATGCTCATGTCCGCATATTCGGACAGATCCGGATTATCCACCAGCCGGGCCTTGAACTTGATGACCACCTTCTGACCGGCGTACTTCTCGCACTGGGCCTGGTTGAGTTTGAGCTTCAGGCAGTTGCCCTTCTGGCTCAGCGCCGTCTCCAGTTCATCCGCAGGGAAGGCCTTTCCGCCGATGGTCACCTTGGTCTTGCTCTTGTCTCCAAACTGGAGCACATCCACCATCTGGTC
>CADBQT010000086.1 GCA_902796875.1 uncultured Eubacteriales bacterium | reverse complement strand
TATCGGGATAAAGTAACTGTTCATATTATGGCACAAAACAGGGGCCCAGGACAAGGGGTCCCATCATCTGCATTTGAAGTAATCAAGAGGAAAGGTAAGATACTTCCGCAGGCCATTCATTCTCTTTTGGCCCGTCATGTCCGGCTGTCTGTCCTTCAGATCCCAGATCCTTCGTTTTTCCAGCAGGAGGAGTTTGGGCTCGAAGGGAAGCTCCTTGCCCTGCGGATAAGCGTAGGAGGGAGAGAGGACCTTGTAGTTCTTCTGGGTGAGCATATAGCGGTTGAGATGTGATTCGTCATGCCAGAGGGCGACGACGTCCTTCCGGTCATCCTCACAGATCTGCCGATCCAGATCGCGGATGAGCTTAAGGTATCGGACAGTACCCCCCCCGTTTAACCCGCCGCAAAAGTAGGATTTTGCTTTTGGCGAATAAAAGGAAACATAGGCCGATGATCTGGGGTTGCGGTCGTAGGGGAGCCATGCGGACCGTTTATTGAAGAATCCCGGGTGGAGGGTCACCAGAAGCTGATCCTTTGCCGGCAGGAACTCCTCCTCACCGATGTCCGTCAGACAGACGTAGTTGGCGTTGAAAAAGAAAATATAGTCGTAGTTTTTCAGATCCTCTTCCACCCCGAGAAACATGCGAAACCGGTACAGGGTGTTTCCCGGCCAGCCAAGATCTTCCTGGTGGATCCTGTGTACCCTGGGAGAGTCCTCGCCGACCGGCAAGGTCTCGCTGTCGGTGAAGACATAGTAATGCGTCTCCGTGTCAGGGAGAAAATGGGCTTCCATGGAAGTGTAGAATCCTTCCCAGAACCGGATATACCGGCCGGTGCATATGTAGAGGATCGCAATCATAGTCGTATTATACCAGAAACAAAGGCCGTCCGCATCAGCGCCCGCCGGCCAGGGATAAAGGAGCCGTATTCGGAGTGGATGATCCGGGATTTACCCCCGAAGAGAAGGGGACCTGTCCGTCCCTGTCCGGCTCCAGAGTTCTTTTCGCAAGTTCCCCGGCGATCCGCTGGACAGTTCTGGGATCAAAAATGTTGGACATGCGACAGGTGTGGATCGCTTCCCGGTAGGGTGTGCCGGTCCCAAGGGAAGTGAGCTTGATGTAGGTATCCACTGCAGCCTGCCGATCCTCCAGGGACTGAAGGTATAGATCCAGAGCGCTGAGGGCCGAGGTGGCATAGCTGACGTAGTACATGGGCAGGTCGAAGGTGTGGTTGACGAAGATCCAGTCCATGGAGGTTTCCGGATCTTCCTCTGCCTTTGCATCGGCCTCGATCACGCCGTACTCCCCGAGGAGCTTCCGATACAGCCCGTTAAGCTGATCCACCGTCATGTCCGGATGGGCGTAGACGTACCGCTGGAACTCGTCGTAGAGGCATCCGGATGCCACACTGTCCATAATGTTCAGGATGGTTTCCTCGTGATAGACCCCGGCGTCTTCGCCGAAAAGCTCCCCGTAATAGGGCAGGAAGAGAAGCTCCAGCCCCTGGGAATGGATCTCCTCCACGTCCAGACAGGATACAGCCAAAAGGACATTCTGATCGTCGTGATAGAGGGCGTTGTAGTGGCCGAACTCGTGGATCATGGTATCGTAATCCTGCTTGTCCCCGCAGGCGCGATTGAAGATCAGGGCCGACCCGTAAAGGGCCAGGGTGTCCGTGTAGCCGGTGTCCGCCTTGGTCTGGCTTTCGTCGAAGTCGTAGAGCCGGTTCCTGCGCAGATAGTTGAAGGCTTCCTTCAGCTGGGGATCGATACGGCCGATGCATGGAGCGAAGTCATTCAGGATCTCCCCTGCCTTTGCGTGATGGTAGTGGTAGATGGACATATCCTCGTAGGCTTCGACCCGCCGGGTGATGGCGGGAACGAAATCCTTTTTCACCGATGCGCGGAGACGGGCCAGATCCGCCGCTGTGTAGTCCCGCCCGTAGAGGACCTCATCGGCATATTCCGGATAGCTGTCGTATCCCTCTTCCCGGGCGATGGCCTGGCGCACCCGGACCAGCTTCATCAGGATGGCGCCGGCCTCGCTGTTCAACTTTTTGATGGGCCGGTCTTCAACAATGATCTGCATGTACCGGTGGACCAGCTTCTTCTCTTTGGCGTCCAGCGCCTTGACCTCCTCGGTTTCGGGGACGTACTCCCGCAGGTACTCGGCGTCTTCCACGCTAAGATCCCGGGTGATCACATCCCCCATGGGGCCGTTGGCCACGCGGGAAAGGCACAGGAAGGCCCGATCCGTCAGGTCGGTAAACTCCGCCGTCTGTTTCAGGACCCGGCGGCTCAGATCCCTGTCCGACACATCAGCGCTGTATCGGGCCTCCAGGATCACGTTGCAGGTCTGAAAAGTCTCCAGTTCTTCCGTCAGCTGTCCGACTGCGGCCTGAAGCTTTTCCTCCGCCAGGGGATCGGCGTTTTTGCCGGTATAGTTTTCGTCCAGTTCCCGTAGGATCGCCTCCAAATGGGCGGGGTCGTATTCCCCTCCGGTGAGGATGCGGGCCGGGGTCTCCCGATGGATCTTGTGGGGGTAGTCGCCGTCCACGCTCCGGGGATTTCGGATGGAGTCCGCCAGGGAAAAGGCGGAGGCTTCACCCGGCGCAAAGGCAGAGGGACCTTCCGACGCAAAGGCCGGGACGGCTGCGGCAGCCCACAGCAGGATGAACAGGATCAGGGTGAAGATAAGGTTTCTCGGTATCATAAACTCGGTCCCCCAAGGTGTCGTCTTAGAGTCGTTTCCATCATATCACAATCCGAAAAAAAGTGGTTGTCCAAAGTCCCGGCGGGGCTTGTTTTTCGGGCATGTTGGGTGTATAGTAAGGTCGTTGGAATTCGACAGACCTGTCTGAACGAACGAATCGTAAACATCCCTTATTATTTGACAAGTAAAAGACTCGTATGCGCGCTGGATGCCGGCGGGCACTTGGTGCGCAGAGCAAGTCAATCGACAAAAGAGAAAGGATCCTTTCTATGTGGAAGACGATGGATGAAGTGACCCTGAAGAGCAAGAAAGTCGCCGAACTCAGAGAGATCGCAAAAACCTTTGGGCTGGAAGGCTACACGAAAATGAAGAAAGCCGAGCTGATCGCCGCTTTGATGACGGACGATGGCGGATCCGATCCGGCACCAAAAAAAGGAGAACCCAAAAAAGAACCTAAAGAAGAAGCCAAGGAAGAAAAGAAAGAGAAGAAGACGGCCAGGGCTGCAGCCTCCGATGGAGAAAAAGAGGGCGGCCGCAAGGAAGGCCGGCAGGAAAACCGGGAAAGCCGTGAGGGCCGCGACCGGCGCCAGGGCCGGGGCAAAGGCCGGGGCCAGAAGGGCCGGGGCGGAAACAGCCGCGACCGGGACGGCCATGACGGCGAACAGCAGACCGAGGAGAAAAAACAGAACAAGGAAAACGACGACCGGTTCGAGACCGAAGGTGTGCTGGATCTGTCCGACGACGGATTCGGATTCCTCCGGTTCAACAACTTCCTCACCAGTGAGAATGATATCTACGTGGCTCCGGCTCAGATCCGGAGATTCAACCTGAAGACGGGAGACAAGATCAAAGGCATCTGCCGTCCCGCCAGCGCCGGAAACCGGTTCGGCGCCCTCCTCTACGTGGTCTCGGTCAACGGGGACGAGCCCGGCGTGGCCATGCGCCGCCCTGACTTCGAATCCCTGACCCCTATCTTCCCCGAAGAGAAACTGGTCATGGAGGACGGCCGGGATCTTTCCCTGCGGATCATCGACCTGGTCGCCCCCATCGGCAAGGGTCAGCGTGGGCTCATCGTGGCGCCCCCCAAGGCGGGCAAGACCGTGCTCCTGAAGAAGATCGCCGGGAGCATCGAGAAGCATCATCCGGAAGCGGAGCTGATCATCCTGCTGGTGGACGAGCGGCCGGAGGAAGTCACCGACATGAAGCGGAGCCTCCACAGCGACACCAGCGAGGTCATCTACTCCACCTTCGACGAGATGCCCTCCCACCACGTAAAGGTGGCGGAGATGGTGCTGGCGAGAGCCAAGCGTCTGGCGGAGCACGGCAAGGACGTGGTCATTCTGCTGGACAGTATCACCCGTCTGGCCCGGGCCTATAACCTGGTGGTCCCCGCTTCAGGCAAGACCCTGTCCGGCGGTTTCGATCCGGGAGCATTGCACAAGCCCAAGCAGTTCTTTGGCGCAGCCCGGAAGATCGAGGAAGGCGGGAGCATCACCATCCTGGCCACGGCTCTGGTGGAGACGGGCAGCCGGATGGACGACCTGATCTATGAGGAGTTCAAAGGCACCGGAAACATGGAACTCCATCTGGATCGGAAGCTCAGCGAGAAGCGGATCTTCCCGGCCATCGAACTGAACAAGTCGGGAACCAGAAGAGAAGATCTCCTCATGGATCAGGAGGAGATGGAAGCCGTGTGGTCCATGCGCCGGGCCCTGAGCAATCGGGATCCTCAGGAGGTGACCGAAATGATCATCGACAACCTGATGCATACCCGGGACAACAAGACCTTTATCGAGGTCATCAAGAAACTGATGAACGCCAGATACGTATCGGGGCGCGATTACTGATCGACCCGAAGCGGGTAAGAACGACACATGGATCTGAAGAAGATATTCCTCAAAGACGCCTGCCCCACAAAGATGGGCGGTCAGGCGGTCATGGAGGGCATCATGATGAAGGGAGAGAAGAAGACGGCTCTGGCCGTGCATCTCCCTGACGGAAGCCTTCACATCAGCACGGAGACGACGAAGAGCTACGGACGGTGGATGAAGATCCCCCTGGTCCGGGGCGTCGTTGCCTTTGCAGATTCTCTGGTGTACGGCACGAAGACCCTGATGAAATCGGCTCAGATCCTGGAGGAAGCGGACGACGAGGAGGTGGAAGTCTCCCGGCTGGAGCAGTGGCTGGAGAAGAAGTTCGGGAGCAAAGGCCTCTGGAACATCATGGTCTACACGTCGGTGATCCTGGCCCTGGCCTTCACCATCGGCGTGTTCATCATCCTGCCCACCGGAGCGGTCAATCTGATGAAGCACGTGACCGATGATCCTCTGTGGCTCAACCTGGTGGAAGGCATCCTTCGGATCGCTCTGTTCATCGCCTACGTGTGGGCGGTCTCGTTCATGCCGGACATCCGCAGAGTATTTCAGTATCACGGGGCGGAGCACAAGACGATCCACTGCTTCGAGAACGGACTGGAGCTGACGCCGGAAAACTGCCGCCAGTTCCCGACCCTGCACCCCAGGTGCGGAACCAGCTTTCTCATGTTCGTGTTCATCATTGCCTTTGCCCTCCACTTCCTGCTGGGCTGGCCGTCCCTGGCCTTCCGGATCATCTCCCGGCTGCTCCTGCTGCCGGTGATCGCGGGCGTATCCTACGAGCTGCTCAAGTGGGCCGGACGGAGCGACAACATCGTGGTGAAGGTGCTGAGCCTGCCCGGGCTGTACCTACAGAAGATCACCACCAAGGAGCCGGACGACGAGATGCTCAAGGTGGCCATCGCCGCCGTGGACGCATGCATGGATGAGGAGCCCCCGGGGGAGCGGATCGTGCCGGCGGAAACAAGCGAAGAAGCGACGGAACCGGAAGCCGATGAAGAAGCGACGGAACCGGAAGCTGACGAAGAAGAAACAGAACCGAAAGAAACGGAGACTATAAATGAAGACGAGAATAATGATCCGGGAAGGCCAGTATCGGTTGAATAAGGCCGGCTGCATGGATCCCAAGATCGATGCGGAGGAACTCTACTGCTACCTGACGGGGACGGATAAAGTGGAACTCTTTCTCAAGAACGAGGAAGAGGTGGATCCGGAGGTGGAACGGAAATATGCCAAGCTCATCGAGCGGCGGGCGAGCCGGGTCCCCCTGCAGCACATCACCGGGGAGCAGGAGTTTATGGGGTACACTTTCGCGGTAGATCCCGACGTTCTGATCCCTCGCCAGGATACGGAGACTTTGGTGGAGAATGCGGCCAAGGTGATCCGCAACAACCAGAGAGAAAAGCGTCCCCTCCTGGAGCGCCTTCGGGGACGGAAGGAGTGGGGCCTGCTGGACCTTTGCTGCGGCAGCGGCATCGTGGGGATCTCCATCGCCAAGATCTGTGGCAACGTGGATCTGACCGGCTGTGACATCAGCGAGAAGGCGGTGGCTCTGGCGAAGAAAAATGCGCAGTCCCTTCACGTTAGCGGCGAGTTTCTTCAGGGAGACCTTTTCGCGCCGGTGGTGGGCAACCAGTTCGACATGATCGTGGCCAACCCGCCCTATATCCGGACGAACATGATCGCCATGCTCCAGGAGGAGATCAAGGATCATGAGCCCAGGGAAGCGCTGGACGGCGGTCGGGATGGGCTGACCTGCTACCGGAAGATCATCCAGAGCGTGAATAAGTACCTGACGAAGGATGGATTTCTCCTCATGGAGATCGGCTACGATCAGGGGGATGACGTGCGGAAGATGGTGGAGGATTCCCGGGTGTTCAAAGACGTGGAGGTCCTTAAAGACCTGCCGGGAAGAGACCGGGTGGTCCTGTGCAGCAGGTAGACCCAGCGGCAGGAAAAGTGCAACAGACAAAACAAAGAGCAGGCCGAAAAGCCTGCTCTGATTTATTTG
>CADBQT010000085.1 GCA_902796875.1 uncultured Eubacteriales bacterium | reverse complement strand
GACTGATGCTCCCGCACCCAAGAAGGACAATGGCGGAACCCGCCGGTCCAAGAGATATGTGAAAGGAAACAAGAAAAAGGCGGACGTCCGGGAAGAGGATGAATCCTTCCGCCTGTAGACGATACTGATGAAAAAGAGCGAATTCCTCGACAATCTGCTGCAGAAGAACCCGAATTACGATGTGGAATCCATCGCCCGCGCCTATGATGTGGCGGAAGAGATGCACCGGGGCCAGCTGAGAAAATCCGGCGAGCCCTATCTCATCCACCCCATGGCTGTGGCGGAGATTTTGGCCGACCTGGGGATGGACGAAGAGACCATCATCGCCGGCCTGCTTCACGATGCCGTCGAGGACACGCCCTATACCAAGGAAGAACTGGCCCGGGATTTCGGAGAGGAAGTCGCCCTCCTGGTGGACGGGGTCACCAAACTGGGATCCCTGAAGTTCGAGAGCAAGGAAGAGCGGCAGGTAGAGAACCTGCGGAAGATGTTTTTGGCCATGTCCAGGGACATACGGGTCCTGATCATCAAGCTCTCCGACCGGCTCCACAATCTGCGGACCATCAACTACATGACCCACGACAAGATCGTGGAGAAGTGCCAGGAGACCCTGGACATCTATGCGCCTCTGGCCGCCAGACTGGGCATCTACACCATGAAGATGGAGCTTGAGGACATCGCCCTCAAATTCCTGAAACCGGAAGCCTACTATGACCTGGCGGAACAGGTCAGCGAGCGTAAGGAAGCCCGGGAAGATGCCATCGGCGAGATCACCCAGAAGATGAAGACCACCCTGGATGAGATCGGGATCAAGAGCGAGATCTACGGCCGCCCCAAGCACTTCTACAGCATCTACAAGAAGATGCAGTATCAGCACAAGGACATCGACGAGATCTTCGACCTGATCGCCATCCGGATCATCGTGGAGAACGTCCGTGACTGCTATGCGGTCCTGGGACTGGTCCACACCATGTGGACGCCCATTCCCGGCCGTTTCAAGGACTATGTGGCCATGCCCAAGCCCAACATGTACCAGTCCCTTCATACCACGGTGCTGGGGGATTCGGGAAGGCCTTTCGAGATCCAGATCCGGACCCACGAGATGCATCGGATCGCCGAATACGGTATCGCGGCCCACTGGAAGTACAAGGAAGGGGTCGCCTCCGATACGGAAGAGGTGAAGCTGTCCTGGCTGAGACAGGCCCTGGAGTGGCAAAAGGACATTAAGGATCCCAGAGAATTCATGGAATCCCTGAAGATCGATCTCTTCTCGTCCCAGGTGTTCGTGTTCACTCCCCATGGAGACGTGATCGAACTGCCCGCCGGCTCCACGCCCCTGGACTTTGCCTTTAAGATCCATACGGACGTGGGTTGCAAGTGCGTGGGCGCCAAGGTCAACGGCAAGATGGTCACCATCGACCATCAGCTGGAAAACGGCGATATCATCGAGATCGTCACCTCCTCCAACGCCGCCGGCCCCAGCATCGACTGGCTCAAGATCGCCCGCTCCAGCTCGGCGAGAAACAAGATCCGCCAGTGGCTGAAACGGGAGAACCGGAACGATGCCGTGGAAAAAGGCAAGGATATGTTCGACAAGTATCTTCGGAAGAAGAATCAGGATCCGAAGGTGCTACTTAAGAATGCCTATCTGAACCGGGCGGTAAAGGAACTGGGCTTCAAGGATCAGGACGAGCTGTATACTCAGCTCAGCTACGGGGGAAACTTCCAGAGCAAGGTCCTGGGGATCCTCCTCAGCTACGAAGAGGAAGCCGGCCGCCAGCTGGAAGCCGAAAAAGAGACCACCCTGATGGAGGACCTGAACCAGATCGGGGAGAAGGCCCAGAAAAAGGCGGAGCACGAGAAAAAACACACCCCCGACGCCTCCGGCGTCATCGTGGACGGCGTGGACAACCTGATGATCCACCTGGCCCGATGCTGCAGCCCGGTGCCGGGAGACGATATCGTCGGCTTTATCACCAAGGGAAGAGGGATCACCGTCCATCGGCGGGACTGCGACAATGTCCTGGCCATGGATGAGGAGGACCGGGAACGTTGCATCGACGTATCCTGGGATCCGGTGACTTTGGAAGAAGCCTATAACGGCAACATCACTCTCATCGCCGAGGACCAGAAGGGCATGTTTTCCAGCATATCCAAGATCTGCGACGATCTGGACGTGCACATCGTCGGGCTGAACGCCCGGGAGGGCAAGGATGAGACCATCCGGGTCGACCTGACCCTGTCCATTCATGACCGGGAGCAGATCGAGAAGATCGCCCGTTCCTTGAAGAATATCCCCGGCGTGCTCCAGGCATTCCGGAGCAACGCATGATGGAGAAATTGTAGTGTTGATAAAGAATAGTCGAGTTGTTTTATTAATACTAACCGTTATACTGACATCGACATTATTATTCGGATGTATG
>CADBQT010000084.1 GCA_902796875.1 uncultured Eubacteriales bacterium | reverse complement strand
TCGTCGCATCGATGAGCTGTTTCTTCGTCAGCGCGCAGTAAGCCTGATACAGTTCCTCCGCTTTCTTCGCGTCCAGAACAGAGAAGGTGACCGCGCTGGAGAAGAACCACCCCGTGTTGACGTTCTGAGTCATGTAGAAATCCATATAGCTGTCGGCGATATGCTGCGCCACTTTGGCGGGACTCATGGTGGGATCTTTGGTCATGGCCTTGAGCCAGGGAGCATAGTCCCATCCATCTCCCGGCTCCGTCTCCTCACTCACTGCGTAGTAGGAAGCGTACCCCCTCATGGCGTGGGTCACTTCCAGAGAGGACATGAGACAGGCATCGTATCCCAGGATGTCCAGAGGCGGCTTCTTGGGGGCGGCTCCGTAAGCCCCCTCCAGGGCAGTCCGGATGTCCTTGAGGCTCATCATATCTCCGTAGACGGAGTCGTGGCCGTAACCAAAGGAAGCTCCGCCGTGGTTCCAGAGGATCAGCATGTTGTGATCCGCCGGGTATTCCTTCTTGCAGAAGTTCAGGAAGGAAGTCAGAGTCCCGGGGTCTGACGCCTGCTGCAAAGGCTCATCGTAGACTTCGCTGAATTCTCCCTTGTAATACAGGAAGCGCTGGGTCCGGTTAGGGTTCACCATGGGATTGCTCCACCGGGTCGAACCTCCCGTCTGGATCACGATTCGTATATTGTCCGACCACACATCGGAGGTCATCTCTCCGATGTCTACAGAGGCAGCGCCGTCCTCCGTGGCGATGACCTCTCCGGTTGGGGTCTCCTCATTCGAAGGATCCGGCGTCCTGGGATAGTAGAGGTAGGACGGAATATCCAGATCGTTGGACTTCAGTTCACCGGTAAAGCTGTTTATCCGTTTGGCAGCCTTAGCGGCAGAATTCTCCTTTCGCTTTTGCCTCGCATCGGAGATCTGAGCCATGACGGCGTCGGACAGATCGTTCTCGCCCATGTCCTCCAGATTGGATCCGACCAGATAAACGCATATGGTCCATGTGTCCTTCCCGTCTACAGGCGGCAGGGCGTCGATCCGCTTCGCTCCTTCCTTGTCCAAAGGCGAGAGCTTCTGGATCTCCTTCTGGTCCACCGGAGTGTTCTTGCTGGCCTCGATGAACTCGAGCCCCAGGGTCGGCAGCACCGTGACGATCCCCGTGACCAGCAGGGCGATGATGGCCAAAGCGATAAATGGCCTGATCAGATAGAGGCGGGGGATCCGGATGAACCAGGGGGCATCCCTGTATCTTCTGATGAGGGCCTGACGCCGGCGTTGTTTCTCCTGCTTCCACCGGATCCGGCGGGCTTTACGACGAAGGAAAACAGAAGGATACTTTTCCTTTTCCTCCTGCTTTTCCCTCTTCCGTTCTTCCCTGATCCGTTTTTTCTCTTCTTTAGCCTGAAGCTTGATGGCTTTAAGTTCTTCCTTCGCTTCCTTCTTCATGATCCGTGCCTCCAAATCCGTCTCAATGTATCGCGATGCGCCCTTACAGCAGGGGCGCGATCAGTTTGGCGATGGGTCCCACGACCTTGTAGAAGGTCCCCATTCCTCTGATGGATTCCTCATCGACCTGCCGGCACTCCTTCAGGGTCTCCTGAAAATCCCGTTCCAGATCCGGAATACAGTCCGTCCTGTACATGTAGGTGCCGCATTCGAAGTGGTGGTACAGGCTGCGATAATCCAGATTGATGGTGCCTACGACGCCCTTTTCGTCGTCGCTGACCCATACCTTGGCATGGACGAATCCCGGGGTGTACTCGTAGATCCTGACGCCGGCTTCGAGAAGCCTGCGGTAATGGGACTTGGCCAGGGAATAGGCCAGTTTCTTGTCGGGGATCCCCGGCAGGATCAGTTTCACGTCGATCCCCCGCTGGGCCGCATATCTGAGAGCGGTCTCCAGCTCTCCGTCCAGGATCAGGTAGGGAGTCATGATGTGGACATACTGACCGGCCCGGTTCAGGATATCCATGTAGACCGCTTCACCCACCTTATCCTCATCCAAAGGGCAGTCGGCGAAGGGAATGACGTATCCCGACGGATGGATCTCTTCGCTGTCATCCTGTTCCACCGGGGCGAAGACCTCATCGAATCGGGGCTTCACCTCGCTCAGGTTCCACATCTGGAGGAACATCAGGGTGAAGCTTCTTGCCGCATCCCCTTTGACCATGATCGCCGTGTCCTTCCAGTGACCGAACCGCTCGATCCTGTTGATGTATTCGTCGGCCAGATTGACGCCTCCGTTAAAGGCCACCTCCCCGTCGATCACGCAGATCTTTCGGTGATCCCTGTAGTTGTAGTGGGAGGAAATGAAGGGCCGGATGGGCGCAAAGGATCTGGCCTTGATCCCCTCCGCCTCCAGAAGTTTTTCATAGTTGGACGGCAAAGTGGATATCTCGCACATCCCGTCGTACATGACCCGCACATCCACGCCCGCCCTGGCCTTTTCCATCAGGATCTCCAGGATCTTTCCCCACATGTAGCCTTCTTCGATGATGAAGTATTCCATGAAGATGTACTTTTCCGCCTTGGCAAGTTCCGTGAGCATGGCCTGGAATTTCTCTTCTCCCGAGGGGAAATAGGTGGTCTCCGTCTTTCCAAAGGCAGGGTAGCACCCGCTTCGGTTCAGGTAGGTCAGCAGATTGTCGGTATAGCTGTCCTCCTCCTTCAATCGTTCCGTCGTCTCCGTGTCCTGAGGGATCGCTGTCTTGGTCTCCTCGATCATCTCTGCAGTCCGGTCCCTGATCATTTTGTGGCCTGTATTGGTCTGGGTGAAGAGCAGCAGGAGTGCGCCGGCGACCTGCAGCACCGATATGACCAGCATCCAGGTCAGTTTGGCCGTGGCATCCATCTTACTGTTGAACAGATAGATCATCATGACCAGCGTGAAGAGGAGCATGATGATGATAAAGTGATGAAGGTAATCCTCCAGCAGCACGACGGGCAGGAGCATCATCGCCACTTCCACCAGGATCACCAGCACGATCAGGAAGAACCTGCTGAAGATCAGCGACAGGATCCCCTTTTTCTTCGGTTTGGCCAGACGTACAACGCTTGTTTCTTCGTTCATTACTCTTCCTCCGTTTTCGGATCTTCCTCGGCTTCGAAGTCCTCGGTTTCCGGATCTTCCTCTTCCGGTCTGTCCGCCGGCTGGAGCCGCAGGCCCTCGACGATGGTGGACGCCACCTTCTTGTTCTCGCCGTACTTCAGGAACGCATAACCGGCGCTGCAGAAGACGACGGCGCCGATGAAGTTCACCAGCAGATCCTTCATGGTATCCAGTATGCCAATATCCAGATACCCGCCTTCTATGACATATGTCTTACCGGAGGCGGTGTTGATCACCGTTTTCTCTTCCCCCAACAGTTGTATGAACGTATTTTTATCCCCGCTTATACATAAAAAATTATACCATAATTATGCGTCGATTTTGCACCAAAAATAGAGGGGTCGAGTGGACATCATCCCCCTTGCGGATCCGAGTAT